>JBGSUY010000294.1:0-4677 GCA_041753195.1 Chromatiaceae bacterium | reverse complement strand
GCGCTGCCGGTGAGCCCATTGGTCCCCGCCGGCGGCTGGAGCATCCGGCAATTGATCGCGGGCGTTCCGAGCTCCACGCCCGCGACGGCGGCGACATATTGTTCGGGCCGCATGCCGAGACGTGGCGCCAGTCGCTCCGCGGCCTCGGCCGACGAGGAGACGTGAAAGTCCACCGCGGCGAACCAGCCCTTGAGGAGCTGGCTGATCTGTGCCTTGCGCTTGGCAAGCACGTCGCGGTGGACGGCGAGCACGTCCACGATCTCGCAGGGGATCTCGCGGCTGTCGAAGAGGGTCTCCGCGCCGAGGGCGGCGAGTTGGGTTCGCAAGGGCTCGTAGGTGACCAACGCATCGACGCGCCCGGCGCGGAAGGCCTCGATCTGGTCACCGCTGCGAAGGGGGACGATGGAGATGTCGGCGGGGGTCAGTTCCGCCAAGTGCAGCACGCGGCTTAGCACGAAGGCCCCGTTGGCACTGCTCTCCACTCCCACGCGCCTGCCGACGAGATTGCTCAGGGCGCCTATCTCGGACCGGGCGACTAGGGCGTCCGCCCCAGCCGAGCAATCGAGAACCAGGATTACGGCGATGTCGTGTCCTTCCGCGGCGAGCAGCAAGGCCTCGTCCAGGGTGAGGGCGGCCGCCTCCACATCGCGGTTACGCATGGCCCGGAGCGACTCGGTGTTGGAGCTGAGCTCCACCAGCCGAATGGTGCCCGCGGGGTAGTGGCCCAGGTCCTCGGCCAGAAAGAGCGGCTGGTAGCCGATCCAGGGGCTGGTCGCGAGGCGCAGCGGCGGCTGCGGTTGGGAGCACGCGGCAAGCCCAGCCAGTACCCAGGCCAACGCCAGCGCCAGCGCACGCGGGGCGACGTGGTTTCTCGGCTTCAGCGTCGTTGATCCGTTCCCCACTGAACCCTCCCGGTCCTTGGCGCGAGGCACAATTATCCCGTAGGCACTCCCTGTCGCTCAATCGGCCGATGTCCGGGCCCAAGGACAGCCGGCGCTAGGCCCGCGCAGAGCTCACCCCGTCGCCTCCACGCCTTGGTCATCCTCGGCGGGCTCCTGTGGCTCGCTGAAGCCGCAGTCCTTTTGCGGGCAGGCCCTCTCGGTTCCCTTGCTCCGGGTGGTCTTGAGGGTCAGGATCGGCCAGCCGCACTTGGGACAGGGTCCGGCGATGGGCTCGTTCCACACCGCATAATCGCACTTGGGATAGGTGGAGCAGGAGTAGAAGATCTTGCCGCGGCGGGATTTCTTCTTTTGCAGGGTGCCCTTGCCGCACTTGGGGCAGGTTACGCCGGTGTCCTCCGGGCGCTCCAGGGGCTCGATGTACTTGCACTTGGGATAGGCGCTGCAGCCGATGAACTTGCCGTAACGCCCGCTCTTTACCTCCAGCTCCGACCCGCACTTGGGGCAGACACGGCCCTCCAGGACCTCCCGGGGCTCGGGCTCGGCCTTGCCCGCATTGAGGTCCCGGGTGTAGTCGCAGGCCGGGTAATTGGTGCAGCCGATGAAGCGCCCGTTGCGCCCGAGCCGGATGGAGAGCTGCCCGCCGCACTTGGGGCAGCGCTCGTCGATCGGCTCCTGGGTCACGTCACTGCGCTTGACGTTTTCCTCCGTGTGGTCCACCCGCTCCTTGAAGGGTCGCCAGAACTGCTCCAGCAGCGGCTTCCAGTCCTCTTCGCCCCGGGAGACCGCGTCCAGCTCGTCCTCCAGCCGGGCGGTGAAGTCGTAATCCACGTAGGTGTCGAAGTACTCCGTTAGGAACTTGTTGACCACCCGGCCCACGTCCGTGGGCAGGAATCGCTTCTTGTCCAGGACCACATAGTCACGCTCCTGCAGGGTGGAGATGATGGCGGCATAGGTCGAGGGCCGGCCGATTCCATACTCCTCCAGGGCCTTCACCAGGGTGGCCTCGCTGTAACGGGGCGGGGGCTCGGTGAAGTGCTGCTCGGCGCGGATGGCGGCGAGGTCCACCAGGTCCCCCGTCTCCATGGGCGGCAGATTCATCTCCTCGTCGTCGTCCGCCGCCGAGGCGTCGTCGCGCCCCTCCAGGTAGACCCGCATGAAGCCGGGCTGCGCCACCGTGGAACCGGTGGCACGGAACAGGTTGCCGGCCCCCGCGCTCAAGGAGACAGAGACCTGGTTGATCAGCGCATGCTCCATCTGGCAGGCGAGGGTGCGTTTCCACACCAGCTCGTAGAGCCGGAACTGCTCCTGGCTGAGGTGGGGCCTGATCTGCCCGGGCTCCCGCAGGATGGAGGTGGGCCGAATCGCCTCGTGGGCCTCCTGAGCGTTCTTAGCCTTGGTCTTGTAGAGCCGGGGACCCTCGGGCAGGTGGTCGGCCCCGTAGCGCTCTGCCACATAGGCGCGGATCTCGGCCAGGGCCTCCTGGGCCAGGTTGACCGAATCGGTGCGCATGTAGGAGATGAGCCCCACCGCACCACCCCCCACGTCCACCCCCTCGTAGAGCTGCTGGGCCACCCGCATGGTGCGCTGAGCGGTGAACCCGAGCTTGCGGGCGGCCTCCTGCTGAAGGGTGGAGGTGATGAAGGGCGGTGCCGGGAAGCGCTTGCGCTGCTTTCGCTCCACCTGCTCCACTCGGAGCCTGCCCTGGGCGGCTTGCTCCAGGGCCCCGCGGACCTGGGCGGCCCGCTCGCCGTCCACGATGGAGAACTGCTCCACCTTGTCCCCGCTGAGCTCCACCAGCTTGGCGGCGAAGGGCCGCGTCTGCTTCTCGCAATCCGCCTCGATGGACCAGTACTCCCGGCAGTCAAATGCCTCAATCTCCGACTCCCGCTCGCAGATGAGGCGCAGCGCCGGGCTCTGGACCCGCCCCGCGGAGAGACCACGGCGTACCTTTTTCCATAGAAGCGGGGAGAGGTTGAATCCCACCAGATAGTCCAGGGCCCGGCGCGCCTGCTGGGCATTCACTAGGTCATAGGAGAGCGCACGGGGGTGGGCCACCGCCTCCTGGACGGCGCGCTTGGTGATCTCGTTGAAGACGACGCGGTACACGGGCCGCTTACCGATTTGGTGGCGCGCCATGAGGAGCTCGTAGAGGTGCCAGGAGATAGCCTCCCCCTCCCGATCGGGGTCCGTGGCCAGGTAGAGCGCGTCCGCTCCTTTAAGCTTCTTGGCGATCGCCTGGACGTGCTTTTCGTTGCGGTCGATGATCTGGTACTTCATCTCGAACCCGCGCTCCGGGTCCACCGCCCCTTCCTTGGGGATCAGGTCGCGCACGTGGCCGTAGGAGGCCACCACATCGAAGTCCGGCCCCAGGTACTTCTTGATGGTCTTGGCCTTGGCGGGAGATTCGACGATGACGAGGTTCATTATGAGTGGCGAGTGGCGAGTGGCGAGTTGCGATGCGTCCGCTGTCCGGTGAGCAGCAGACAGCGGCGGGAGGCGAGTCTAGCGGGTTTGGCTAGGTTTGGGAGCCCAAGTCACCGAGCGTAGCCGACAAGCGACTGGTGGCTGCGACGGGGCTGGGGGACTTAGCTGGCGCCGAGGGATCGGGCAAGACCCGCTCTCTGCGAGGCAGGTTGGGAGGCACGTAGCGGAGATCAAGTTCGGACGGCTGGCCCTAGCGACTCGCCACTCGCCACTTCCTAATGCACATACTCGGGGGCGTCGTTGTAGACCAGGTCTTCCATCTGGGTGAAGGCGTCTTCGCGACCGGGCCTGTTCAACAGGACCAGGAGAACCACCCATTTGAGCTCGTCCACCGACACCACAGAGTGGTCGATGGCCAGGGCCCGCTCGATTACCAGCTCGCGGCTCGCCGGGTCCAGGATGCCGCTCTGCTCCAGGAACACCAGGAAGCCGCGGGCCTCCAGGTCGAGCTTGGCACATTCGTCCTCGACGTAGATGCGGATGGATCCGACCTTGTGATCCTGATATTGGTTGTCCGCGCCGGCCGCCAGCTCATCCAGCCAGCGCAGGGCCTTCTCGATCTCCGGGTTGCTGAAGCCGGCCTCGACGAGCTCGTCCTCCAGCTCACTCTGATCTACCGGGGGTTGGCTCTCCCCGTCCATGTAATTCTCGTAAAGGTAGATCAGGACATCGACCATGTTTTCGTACATTCGCCAACCTCGCGGGAGACACCAGCCAGGGGCCGGAATGGCGGGCGGCTCACCGAACTCGGCAATAGCGACCGCCGGGGGCCGATGATACATGACCCTCCAACTCCAATACCAACAGCATGGAAGACAGGCTCTGCACCGGCAGACCGGTCGTCCGCACCAACTCGTCCAGGGCCATCGGATCGTACCCCATCGCATCGAGCAGCCGCCGGTAATCGGGATCCAGTCCCTCATTCGGCGTCGGTGCCCCCCCCGGGGTCAGGTTCGCCTCCGTCCCCTGGGCCGGGGGGCTGGCGATCAGCCCGCGGAGCAGGGGGGCCAGCTCCGCCAGCACCTGGTCGGCGTCCTCCACCAGACGGGCGCCCTCCCGGATCAGGGCATGGCAGCCTCGGGCTAAGGGGTTGCGTACCGATCCGGGCACGGCGAGCACCTCCCGGCCCTGCTCCAGGGCGTGCCGGGCGGTGATTAAGGACCCGCTCTGCAGGGCCGCCTCCGTGACCAGGGTGCCGAGGGAGAGCCCGCTGATGAGGCGGTTGCGGCGCGGGAAGTTGCGCGCCCGGGGTCCCTCCCCCGGCGGGTACTCGCTCACCAGGGCCCCGGTG
>JBGSUY010000293.1:0-20688 GCA_041753195.1 Chromatiaceae bacterium | reverse complement strand
GATCTGATGCAGGGTCAGGCACCAGCGGCGCAGCTCGGCCGCATCCACCGGCGCCCGTTTGGTCAGGACCCGGCGCGCATCCAGCCGCTCCAAGGTCGCCCGGCTCGCGAAGCCATAGATGAGCAAACCACGCGTGGCCCCCGAATAGGCCAGGAGGTTGCCCACCTCACGGGCCTGGTCCGGGTGCACCGTTGGATAGTCGAACAGCACGAGATCCGGGGCCAGGTCGCGAACCGAGGCGAGAAACTGGTCGGGGCCGTCATAGAGCCCCACCAGATCCAGCCCATCCAGGACCGGACCCTCGCGACGTAGACGCTCTGACAGGGCCGCACCCAGCACCGCCACGCGACAGGGCCGGCCCAGCCCGCCCTCAGGCTCCGGCAGATCGGCCCCGCTGACGCGATCGCGCAATTGGGTGAGCGACAGGTTGGCGACGCTGCTGATGGCATCGCCCCGGTCCACGAGGCGCTTGATCAGCGTCAGGCGACCCACATCCTCCGGACCATAGAGCCGAGTCCCCGAATCCGCGCGGTGTGGGATCACCACCGAGTAACGCCGCTCCCACACACGCAGGGTATCCGCCGGCACCCCTGTTAGCCGCGAGACGGCCCCGATCCGGTAGGTCGGAGTATTGCCCTGCGACTTGTCGCTCACGCCGCGATACTCCCTTGCGTTTCGCGCATGAACATAGTTTGTCTATTTTGAATCATTTGAAATACCTCGAGCATCGGATTCTTGTCTAGGACACGTCGCCAGAAAAGTAATCATTGCCGAGCGCGAGAGCCGGCCATGCAAGGGCTCTCCAAGCTCTGAAATGGTAACCTTACGGCAATTGTCCAGACCTTGTCTAAGATGTCACGCTGCGAAAAAGGATGGGGCCTTGACGATCGCCGCCGCGGTCCAGGACACCTGGGAAAGGGCGCCCGCCCGCTCCCCGGTCATTTCATTCGTCTGGGAGCAGATCGAGCTGGCGCACACCCCTCAGTCCGCGCCGCCGCCTGAGAGGTCATGAAGAATCGGCGGGAGCAGCCCCGGGCAATCGCCCTTGGCATAACTGCCCCGCGACTGCCATCACTGGTCCGCCCTCCGCCCCTCCCTCGCGCCCCGCTCTCACGAGGCACGGATCTATCAAGCGCCTGATCCATTGCATGAAAAATGTCGTGTCGACGACATAGGCGCGCGCCGCCTTTTGCAGTAGCATCGCGATCCGCTAGCGGCCGATCCGCGACTCATCCTATCGACTCGTTCCTCAGGAGGCCCTCCGTTGTCCAAGCGATCCACCCTACGTTCCATCCTCGCGATGCTGTGCGGCGCGTTGATGACCACCACCCTGGCCATCCGGGCGGCGGAGACGGTGCACCTCTATAACTGGAACGATTACTTCGCGGAGGACACCCTCACGAAGTTTGAGGAGCGAACGGGCATCAGGCCCGTCCTGGACCTCTACGACGCCAATGATGTGCTGGAGGCCAAATTGTTCGCCGGCAGCAGCGGCTACGATCTGGTGTTTCCGACGGCCCGCCCCTTTGCCGACCGCCACATCAAGGCCGGTATCTACCAGATCCTCGACAAATCCAAGCTGCCGGGCCTCGACAAGCTCGACCCCGCTATCATGGCGACTGTTGCTGGCATCGACCCGGGCAACCAGTACCTAGTGCCCTACATGTGGGGCACCACTGGCCTCGGTCTCAACCTCGGCAAGCTCAAGGCGGCCCTCGGGGACGACGCGCCACTGGACACCTGGGGCCTGATCTTCGACGCCGAAAAGGCATCCAAGCTGGCCGCCTGCGGCATCAGCATGCTGGACGATCCCACCGAGGCCTTTGCCGCCGCCCTAAGCTACCTGGGCAAAGACCCGAACAGCCGCTCCGAGGAGGACCTGGAGGCCGCCGCCGAGATCCTTAAGACCGCCCGTCCGCACATCCGTTATTTCCATTCCTCCCAGTACATCAGCGATCTCGCCAACGGCGATCTGTGCGTGGCCCATGGCTACTCGGGCGACCTGCTACAGGCCAGGACCCGGGCCGAGGAGGCCGCCAAGGGTGTCGAGGTCGGCTACCGGATTCCGCGCGAGGGGGCGGTCCTCTGGACCGATGTGATGGCGATCCCGAAGGATGCCCCCAATCCCGCCGCTGCCCATGCGTTCATCGCGTATGTCCTTGACCCGGCAGTGGTAGCAGCGATCTCCAACTACGTGATGTATGCCAACCCCAACCCGGCAGCAACTGCCCTACTGGACGAGTCCGTGCGTAGCGACCCGGGGATCTACCCCTCGGACGAGGTCAAGGGCCGTCTCTTCGCGCTGGCGACCCCGAGCGACAAGGAGATCCGCACCCTGAACCGTCTTTGGACCCGCATCAAGGCCCAGCGCTGATCGGCCCCGCAGCGGAGCACCGTGCCCATGGCCCTCAGCGCCGCCGAACGCCGTAAGCTGGAGCCCTGGCAGGACCCCAAGGCCGCGCCCTATGTGCGCATTGATCACGTCACCAAGCAGTTCGGTGACGTCTATGCGGTCGACGACGTGAGCCTGGAGATCTTCCAGGGGGAGTTCTTCTCCCTGCTGGGGAGCTCGGGCTGCGGCAAATCCACCCTGCTGCGGATGCTCGCGGGCCTGGAGCGCCCAACCTCGGGGCGCATCTTTATCGACGGGGCGGACGTGACGGATATCCCCGCCTATTCCCGCCCCGTCAACATGATGTTCCAGTCCTACGCCCTATTCCCCCACATGACGGTGGAGCAGAACGTGGAGTTCGGGCTCAGGCAGGATCGCATGCCGCGCAAGGAGCGCGCGGAGCGGGTCGACGAGATGCTCGCCCTGCTGCAGATCTCCGCCCTGCGCAAGCGCAAACCGGATCAGCTCTCCGGGGGGCAGCGCCAGCGGGTGGCCCTGGCGCGGAGCCTCGCCAAGCACCCTAAGCTCCTGCTCCTGGACGAGCCCCTGGGGGCCCTGGACAAACGCCTGCGCGAGAATACCCAGTTCGAGCTGGTGAACCTCCAGGAGCGCATCGGCATCACCTTCGTAACGGTGACCCACGATCAGGAGGAGGCCATGACCATGTCCACCCGGATCGCCGTCATGCACGCGGGTCAGATACTCCAGGTGGACACCCCCACCGCCATTTACGAGTACCCGGAGTACCGTTTGGTGGCGGAGTTCATCGGCTCCATCAACCTGTTCGAGGGGAAGGTGGTCGAGTCGGACGGGACGCAGGCGACGATCGAATCGCGCATCGGTCGTACTTTCCGTATGCGCGACCTGCACCCCCACGCCATCGGCACCCCGGTGACCGTGGCTATCCGCCCCGAGAAGATGCGTCTATGCCAGGATTACCGCGAGGACGGCGTCAACCAGATCAAGGGTGTCGTGGAGGACATCGCCTATCTCGGGGACGTCTCCATCTACCGGGTGCGGGTGACCCCCGAGACCCTGGTGGAGATGACTCTCACCAACGTCCAACCCCGCACCGAGCAGGCCCTCACCTGGGAGCAGGATGTAGCCATGGAGTGGTCACCCACCAGCGGCGTCGTCCTAACCGAGTAGGGACCTCGCCTTGAAGGAGACCCTCTCCAACCTGCTCTCGCTCCTTAGTGGCCCGGACGAGCGACGACTGAGCCGTTGGGCGAACGTCGGCGTGCCCTATCTGTGGCTCAGCCTGTTCTTCCTGCTGCCCTTCGTCATCGTGCTGCAGATCAGTCTTGCCGAGACGGCCCTCGCCCAGCCCCCCTATACCAGCCTGTGGGAGTGGGCGGAGGAGGGTGTGTTGCAGATCCGGCTCAACCTGGAGAACTACCTCCTGGTGCTCGGGGACGAGCTCTACATCGCCGCCTTCTTCAACTCGCTCTGGGTGGCCCTGGTCTGCACCGTCCTCTGCCTGCTGATTGGCTATCCGATGGCCTACGCCATCGCTACCTCGCCGGAGCGGGCCCGGGTGCTGCTCCTGATGCTGATCATCCTACCCTTCTGGACCTCCTTCCTGATCCGGGTTTACGCCTGGATCGGGATCCTGAAGCCCAACGGACTGCTCAATAATCTCCTGATGTGGCTGGGCGTGATCGACACCCCCCTGACCATCCTGCACACCCAGACGGCGGTCTACATCGGCGTCGTCTATTCCTATCTGCCGTTCATGATCCTGCCGCTTTTCGCCAACCTCACCCGGATGGATATGGGCCTGCTGGAGGCAGCCGCGGACCTGGGGTGCCGGCCCTTCAAGGCCTTCCTCAAGGTCACCCTGCCCCTCTCCCTCCCGGGCATCATCGCCGGCAGCATGCTGGTGTTCATCCCTGTCGTGGGCGAGTTTGTGATCCCCGACCTGCTGGGGGGACCCAGCAGCCTGATGGTGGGCAAGATGCTGTGGACCGAGTTCTTCGGCAACAAGGACTGGCCCCTGGCGGCGGCGGTGGCCATCAGCCTGCTGGCCCTGTTGGTGGTCCCCTTCATGCTGATGCGCCGTCTGGAGCAAAAGGTGGGTGGAGAGGGGCTATGAGGCAGGGCCGCTGGCAGCTCTACACCGTCTTGGGCTTGGGCTTCGCCTTCCTCTACGTGCCGGTCCTCCTGCTGGTCATCTACTCGTTCAACGAGTCACGGCTGGTGACGGTGTGGTCTGGCTTCTCCACCAAATGGTACGGGGAGCTGCTGCGCAACCAGCAGCTCTTGGACGCGGCTTGGCTCAGCGTGCGCATCGCCGCCACCAACGCCACCTTCGCGGTCGTCCTCGGTACCCTCGCCGCCAACGCCCTCGTAAGACAGGGTCGCTTTCGCGGCCGGGGGCCCTTCGAGTTGCTCCTGACCGCCCCCCTGGTAATGCCCGAGGTGATCATCGGCCTGTCCCTGCTGCTCCTCTTCGTGGCCCTGGAGAACACGATCGGCTGGCCCAATGGACGGGGCTTCACCACCATTACCATCGCCCACATCACGTTCAGCATGGCCTATGTGGCCGTGGTCGTCCGCTCGCGTCTGTCCCAGATGGATCGCTCCCTCGAGGAGGCGGCGATGGACCTGGGGGCGCGGCCCCTCAAGGTCTACCTGACCATCACCCTGCCCCTCATCGCCCCCGCCCTGCTGTCGGGCTGGCTCCTGGCATTCACCCTCTCACTGGACGACCTGGTGATCGCCAGCTTCGTGGCGGGACCCGGCTCCACCACCTTGCCGATGGTGATCTACTCCAGTGTGCGCATGGGGGTCTCGCCCCAGATCAACGCACTGGCCACCATTATCGTGGGCATCGTCTCCGTGGCCGTACTCATCGCCGGCCTTTCGATGGGTCGGCGTTCCCTGGCCAAGCCCGGGTAAACGCACCAGTGGGGCACAAGCGCGCGACCCGTTAAGGGCTTCGCCGAGCTCGAGCAAGGTACGGCAACCCAACCCTCAACCGGGCGCCCCGACCCTCGACCCGCCGCCAAACCGCTCCCGCAGCCGCCTGTACCAGAGGCTCTCCGGCGCCAGCACCAGATAGACCAGCCCCAACACCAGGGCCTGGTGCCACAGGCTGCCCAGCCAGGGCGGCGTGGTGCCGTTCGCCAGCCAGCTCTCAGCCAACCGCTGGAGGTTGAAAAAGCTGAAATAGGCGAGGAAGGCCAGCAACAGGCGCCCCGACGCCCGCTGGCGGGGCGAGATCGCCACCAGCGGGACGGCGATCACCGCCAGCACGAAGATGGCGATGGGGGCCGAGAGCCGGTGCTCCAGCTCCGCCTGATCCTCCACCTTCCCTGTGCCCAGGAGGGTCCGGCTGGGGGCAGCGGAACGCTTGGCAATGGAGCGGCGCTCGGCGCCGCTGCCGCGGATCCGAACCTGGTATTCGTCGAAGCGCCCGATCAGGAACTTGGCCTCGCCGGGATTCCCATCGAAGCGGTGACCGTTGGATAGGGTCACGAGGTGGTCTCCCGTGGCCTCCTCTACGCCGTGCCGTCCGGTCTCGCTCACCACCAGCCGGGAGGTGGTCGTCTCCCGCCGGTCCAGGACAAGGACTCGCTCGAGACCGCGCTCCTTGGTGATTCCGCCGATATAGACGACGAGGTGACCCCGGTCCTCCACATAGAAGCGTCCCGCCCGCAAACCCGCGATCTGACTTGCCTGCTCGTTCTGCTGGTAACGGATCTCGGCGATGCCCGTGGAGGCTTCGGGCTGAAGGACCAGGGAGAACCAGGCGGTCACCAGGGCGATGGGCACCCCCACGAGGAGCAGCGCTCCGTAGACGCGACGCGGGCCTATGCCGCAGGCGGTCAGCGCGATCAGCTCGCTGTCCCGGGCGAAGCGGCTCAGGGTCGCCAGGACGGCAATGAAATAGGCCGGCGACAGCAGGCTTGCGACGTTGCTCACCAGTTGCAGACCGAGGAAGCGCAGCACGACTCCCCCGGTCATCGCCCCCAGATTGACCTCCTCCAGCGTCCGCAGAAACAGCAGGCTGGCGACGATCAACACGAGCACGAAGACGATCGCGAGGAAGGTCTTCAGCACCTCGACAATCAGATAGCGGTCGATGATCTGGAGCATGCAAAGACCCGGCTTGGTCACCCGTAAAAGGCCCAGGCAAAATTCGCTGAATCACAAGAGCAGCCAGCATTTACGTGCTCGTCTGCTGACATCCCCAGGGGTCGCGTTCGTTTGCTCCCGAGATCTCTTCGAGCGGCCCAGGGGTAAACACCTCGTCCTGGGGCAGGGGGAAAAGCCCCCAGAAACACAAAGGCCGGGCGTTTGCCCGGCCTAGCCGCCGACATCAAGCACCGGCCACCCTCAATCCGCTACGTCCTCGACCGCCTGCGCGCGTTCGGGCCGATCAACCAGCTCCACATAGGCCATGGGGGCCGCGTCCCCGGCCCGGAAGCCACACTTAAGTATACGCAGGTAACCACCCGGGCGCTGCTGATAGCGAGGTCCCAGCTCCACGAAGAGCTTACCCACGACCTCCTTGTCACGCAGCCGAGCGAAGGCCAGGCGGCGCAAGTGTACCGAGTCGCTCTTGGCCAGCGTGATCAGGGGCTCAGCGACGCGCCGCAGCTCCTTTGCCTTGGGCAGAGTGGTCTTGATCAGCTCATGACGGAACAGCGAGGCCGCCATATTCCGAAACATCGCCTCGCGATGGGAGCTGGTACGGTTGAGGTGCCTTCCGGCCTTGCGATGGCGCATGATCCGTTTCCCGACGCTTCAGTCTCAAAAGTTATCGAATGCCCAGTTCGTCGATGTTCTCTGGCGGCCAGTTTTCCAGCCGCATGCCCAGCGACAGGCCCCGGGTGGCCAGGACGTCCTTGATCTCAGTGAGCGATTTCTTCCCGAGGTTCGGGGTCTTCAACAGCTCGACCTCGGTGCGCTGGATCAAGTCGCCGATCAAATAAATGTTCTCGGCCTTGAGACAGTTTGCCGAGCGCACCGTGAGCTCCAGGTCATCCACCGGACGCAGCAAGATCGGGTCGTAGGCAGGCTCGCGCTGAGTCTCCAGGGTCACGCCCTCCGGTACCGGCGCCCCTTCCAGGGCCACGAAGCTCGACAGCTGATCCCGAAGGATCTGGGCCGAGCGTTGGATGGCCGCCTTGGGATCGATGGTGCCGTTGGTCTCCAGGTCGATCACCAGACGATCCAGATCGGTACGCTGCTCCACGCGCGCAGACTGTACGTCCAGGGCGACCCGCCGGATCGGACTGAACGAGGCATCGAGCGGGAGCCGCCCGATGGGCCTGTCCTCGCTGCCCTCCAGTTCCCGCTGAGTGGCGGGCTCGTACCCGAGCCCCCGCCGCACGGTCAAGGTCATGCTGAGCTCGGCGTCGGTGGTCAGATTGGCCAACACCAGCTCCGGGTTGGCGATGACCCCCGCGTGCCCCACATCGATATCGGCCGCCAGGACGGGCCCAGGACCCTTTTTGCTCAGCGCGAAGGTAGCCTCGTCCTTGCCACTCAGGGTGATCGCCAGGTTCTTTAGGTTCAGCAGGATCTCGAGAACGTCCTCCTGGACACCCGCCAGGGTGGTGTACTCGTGCAGGACGCCCTGGATCTCCACCTCGGTGACCGCGCAGCCCGACATGGAGGAAAGAAGGACCCGCCTCAGGGCATTTCCCAGGGTGTGTCCGAACCCCCGCTCGAGGGGTTCCAGGGATACCTTAGCCCGGTTGGGATGACCCTCGATCGCTTCAACCTTGACGATGCGCGGACGTAGAAACTCGCCGATTGCGTCTGTCATTCAGTACCCCCTTGAAGCTCCTTACTTGGAGTACAGCTCGACGATCAGCGATTCATTGATGTCAGCCGGCAGATCGGAACGATCCGGGACACGCTTGAACACGCCTTTGAGCCCCTTGGTGTCCACGTCCACCCAGTCGGGGAAGCCATACTGCTCGGCCAAAGCGAGCGCATTCTGAACCCGCACCTGCTTTTTGGCCGCCTCGCGGACCTCGACCAGATCTTCGGCGTTCACCGCATAGGACGGGATGTTCACCAAGCGACCGTTCACCAGGATGCCCTTGTGTGATACCAACTGGCGGGCTTCGGCCCGGGTCGATCCGAAGCCCATGCGGAAGACGACATTATCAAGCCGGCGCTCCAGCATCTGCAGCAGGTTCTCACCGGTGGCGCCCTTGGTTTGGGCGGCCTTCTTGTAGTAATTCCGGAACTGACGCTCCATCACCCCATAAATCCGGCGGACCTTCTGCTTCTCCCGCAACTGCCCCCCGTAGTCGGACAGTCGGCGACGGCGGTCGCTCGCCTGGCCGGGCTGCTTCTCCAGATTGCACTTGGTATCAAGTGCCCGGGCACGACTCTTGAGCGAAAGATCCGTTCCTTCGCGCCGAGCCAGCTTGCAGGTGGGGCCTGTGTAACGTGCCATAGCTCTGTCGCTCCCTTAGACGCGCCGCTTCTTGGGCGGACGGCAACCGTTGTGCGGGATGGGTGTCACGTCGGTGATGCTGGTGATCTTGAAACCCGCGTTGTTCAGGGCCCGCACCGCGGATTCCCGGCCCGGCCCGGGCCCCTTCACATTCACGTCCAGGTTGCGCAACCCGTACTCCTTGGCGATCTGCCCCGCCTTATCCGCAGCCACCTGGGCCGCAAAGGGCGTGCTCTTGCGCGAGCCTCGGAAACCGGAGCCACCAGAGGTCGCCCATGCAAGGGCATTGCCCTGACGGTCCGTGATGGTGATGATGGTGTTGTTGAAGGAAGCGTGGATGTGGGCAACCCCATCCGCGACCTGCTTGCGGATCTTTTTCTTGACGGTACGAGTCGGTTTTGCCATTCGCCTTTACCAGCCGGTGCGCACTGCTCGCGCGGCCTTATCGCTTAATTGGACGACGCGGGCCCTTGCGGGTTCGCGCATTGGTTCGGGTACGCTGACCCCGCAGGGGCAGGCCGCGCCGATGACGGATCCCGCGGTTGCAGCCGAGATCCATCAACCGTTTTATGTTCATGGACACTTCACGGCGAAGATCGCCTTCAACCGAATACCTCGCCACCTCGGTGCGCAGCTTGTCGACCTCCTCCTCGGTCAGACTCTGAACCCTGGTATCCCGCGGCACGCCGGCGGCATCACAGATTTCCCCCGCACGCACCCGACCGATGCCGTAGATCGCGGTCAACGCAATGACGGCGTGTTTCTTTTCCGGGATGTTGACGCCGGCTATACGGGCCATGGTTCCGAACCCTCTATCCTAATTGCTCAGCGGTAAACCGCGCATTATATCAATGCAAATCCGGGGGTCAAGGAAACCATTCACCCCTGGCGTTGCTTGTGGCGCGGGTCCTTGCAGATGACCCGCACGGTGCCATTTCGCCGAATGATCTTGCAGTTTCGGCACAGCTTCTTCACCGACGCTCGCACTTTCATGGTTCTCTCCTAAGACTCTTGGCGCCCGTCAACGCAGCAATCCGGCACCCGGCGCCCTAAGGTTGGCCTTCTTCATGAGCCCCTCGTACTGATGCGACATGAGATGGGCCTGCACCTGGGCCATGAAGTCCATAACCACTACCACCACGATGAGCAGTGAGGTGCCGCCGAAATAAAATGGGACGTTGTAGCTGACGATCAGGAACTCGGGCAGCAGGCATACCGCGGTGATGTAGATGGCCCCTGCCGCCGTGAGGCGCGTCATGACGCCGTCGATATAGCGCGCCGTCTGCTCACCGGGACGAATGCCCGGGATGAAGGCGCCGGACCGCTTGAGGTTGTCGGCCGTGTCCCGCGCATTGAACACCAGCGCGGTGTAGAAAAAGCAGAAGAAGATGATCGCCGCAGCATAGAGGATCACGTAGACCGGCTCCCCGGGGGAGAGCTTGGCCGTGATGTCCGCAAGCCAGCGGAATCGTTCGTCGGTGCCGAACCACTGACCCAGGGTCCCGGGAAACAGGATGATGCTCGAGGCGAAGATCGGCGGGATGACGCCCGCCATGTTGATCTTCAGGGGCAGGTGCGTGCTCTGGGCCTGCATCAACTTACGGCCCTGTTGACGCCGGGCATAGTTCACCGTGATGCGCCGCTGCCCCCGCTCCACGAACACCACGAAGGCGGTGACCGCCAGGACCAGGGCGAAGAGGGCGAGCACGGCCAGGGCGTTCATCTCGCCGGTGCGCACCAGCTCGAGACTGCCGCCTACGGCCTTGGGCAGACCCGCCACGATCCCCGCGAAGATGATCATCGAGATGCCGTTACCGATACCGCGTTCCGTGATCTGCTCACCCAGCCACATCAGGAACATGGTCCCCGTGACCAGGGACACGGCGGCGGTGAAGACGAAACCGGGCCCGGCAGCGCTCACCAGCGCAGAGCCCCCGGCAGTCTGTCCCTGGAGCGCGAGGGAGATTCCAATCGCCTGGAAGGTGGCAAGCACGACGGTCCCGTAGCGCGTGTATTGGGTGATTTTGCGGCGTCCCTGCTCCCCCTCCTTTTTCAGCTGCTCGAGCTGGGGGATCACCGACGACATGAGCTGCACGATGATGGAGGCGGAGATATAGGGCATGACCCCGAGGGCAAAGAGGCTGGCCCGCTCTAGGGCCCCGCCGGAGAACATGTTGAACATGTCCAGTATTGAGCCCTGATTCTGCTCGAACAAGATGGCCAGGGCCTCGGGGTTCACCCCCGGGACCGGGATGAAGGTCCCGATGCGGTAGACCAGGAGGGCACCCACCAGAAACAGGATGCGCTGACGCAGCTCCGTCAGGCGTCCCATGCCGCCCAAGGCCTGACCCATCGATGACACGTTCTTAGCCATCCGCGAGAGCCTCCGTAGCGTTACCCGGCCCGTTCTTCGATCGAGCCGCCCGCAGCCTCGATGGCAGCGCGCGCCCCCTTGGTGACGCCGACACCGCGGACGGTCAGGGCACGGCTAACTTTGCCCGAAGCGATGATCTTGGCGGTCTTGGTCGAGCGGTTGACCACCCCCGCCTCGATCAAAGCAGCGAGATCCACGACGTCGCCCGTGACGCGCGCCAGCTCGCTGAGCCGAACCTCCGACTTGGTCAGGGCGCTGCGCGACCGGAAACCAACCTTGGGCAGGCGGCGCTGCAAAGGCATCTGACCGCCCTCGAACCCGACCTTGTGAAAGCCACCGGCGCGGGCCTTCTGCCCCTTGTGGCCGCGCCCAGCGGTCTTTCCCAGCCCGCTGCCGATGCCCCGGCCCACCCGCTTAGGAACCTTCTTACTGCCCACATCGGGCTTAAGCTCATTGAGTCGCATCGTCAGGACTCCTCCACGACCTTCACCATGTAAGACACGGCGTTCACCATGCCTCGGGTGCAGGGGGTGTCTTCCACCTCTACCACCTGATGCATGCGCCGCAGTCCGAGTCCACGCACGCAGGCCTTGTGCCGGTCCAGGCGCCCGTAAACGCTGCGCACCAGCTTCACCTTCATCGTCTTCTTATCAGCCATGGCTCACCCCAGGATCTGCTCGATGGTCTTGCCACGCTTGGCGGCGATGGACTGGGGATCGCTCATCCTCGTCAGGCCCGCGACGGTGGCGCGTACCACGTTGATCGGGTTGTTGGTGCCGATGCACTTGGCCAGGACGTTCTGCACCCCGAGCACCTCGAAGACCGCCCGCATGGCCCCGCCGGCGATGATCCCAGTGCCGTCCGAGGCGGGCTGCATGAAGACCTTCGCGGCCCCGTGGCGTCCCTGCAGGGGATACTGGAGGGTGCTGCCGTTGAGCTTCACGTCGATCATGTTCTTGCGGGCGCTCTCCATCGCCTTCTGAATGGCCACCGGGACCTCGCGCGCCTTTCCCCGGCCATAGCCCACACGGCCCTTACCGTCGCCCACCACAGTAAGCGCGGCGAAGCCGAATTGGCGCCCGCCCTTGACCACCTTGGCGACCCGGTTGACGGCCACCAGCTTTTCTAGAAGGTCGTCGCCGGCCTCCGGCTTGGGATCGAATTTCGACATAGGAGTGCCCTTAGAATTTCAGTCCGTTCTCACGTGCCGCATCCGCGAGCGCCTTCATGCGCCCGTGATAGCGGAACCCGGAACGATCGAATGCCACCTGCTCCACACCGGCCGTGAGGGCGCGCTGCGCGATCGCCTTGCCGATGGCCGCGGCGGCGCTGGCATTCCCCTTGTGACCGGCGATGGTGTCCCGAAGCTCCTTGTCCAGGGTCGAGGCGCTTGCCACCACCTGATCGCCCGCGGGCGCGATGACCTGGGCGTAGATGTGACGCGGTGTGCGGTAGACGCACAGCCGAAAGGCGCCCAGCTCACGGATCTTGGCCCGCGTTCGCGCCGCCCGGCGCAGCCGTGCTTGTTTCTTGTCCATTGCTCGACCCCCTTACTTCTTCTTCGCTTCTTTGCGCAGGACGTCTTCGTCCGAATAACGCACGCCCTTGCCCTTATAGGGCTCCGGGGGCCGGTAGCCACGGATTTCCGCAGCAACCTGTCCCACTCGCTGGCGATCCGCGCCGGAGACCAGAATCTCCGTCTGGGTCGGCGTCTCCACGGTGATGCCCTCGGGAACCGGGTAGTCCACCGGGTGGGAGAACCCCAGACTGAGGCTCAAGACCTGACCCTTGGCCTGGGCGCGGTAACCAACGCCCACCAGGGTCAGCTTGCGCTGAAACCCTGTGCCGCAACCCACGACCATGTTGTTGAGGAGGGCGCGGGTGGTGCCCGCCATCGCCCAGGCGTTCTCCTGGCCCTCGGCGGGCGACACCTTGAGGACACCCTCCTCCTGCACGACCGCGACGGTGGGGTGCAGGGTCCACCCCAGGGCGCCCTTTGGACCTTTGACCCTGACGTCCTGGCCCGAGATCTCGACGCTCACGCCCTTGGGTAGGGCGATTGGAGACTTAGCGACACGTGACATGACCCCTCCTCCCTAGGCGACGAGGGCGATGATTTCACCGCCGTGACCCGCCTGACGGGCGGCACGGTCGGTCATCATCCCCTTGGAGGTGGAGACAATCGCAATCCCAA
Source organism: Chromatiaceae bacterium (assembly GCA_041753195.1). Lineage (GTDB taxonomy): Bacteria > Pseudomonadota > Gammaproteobacteria > Chromatiales > Chromatiaceae > Thiodictyon. The sequence goes on along the minus strand of JBGSUY010000293.1, from coordinate 7,307 downwards.
GGCCGCCCCACACCTTAGGCAGCGCATCTTGGCTGCGGTAGATGCGCAGCCCAGGCCGGGACACGCGCTTCAGCAGCTCGATGACCGGCTTGCCGCGGTGGTATTTCAGCTTGATGGACAGCTCGGCCTTGCCGCCGTTGGTTTCAACGGCCGCGTCGCTGATGTAGCCCTCCTCCTTCAGCAGATTGGCCAGGGCGACCTTCTGCTTCGAGGACGGCATCACGATGGTTACCTTTCCCCTTTGCTGTCCATTGCGGATGCGGGTCAGCATGTCCGCAATCGGATCCGACATACTCATGGTGCGCTCTCCGGGTCAGACCACCGTCGCGGTGCGATACCCTTTGGATTGAAGGAACCCGGACGGGCCGCGGGCAGGGGAGCCCTACCAACTCGCCTTGACGACGCCCGGCACATCGCCGCGCATCACGGCCTCGCGCAGCTTGTTGCGCGAGAGCCCGAATTTCCGATAGACCCCGTGGGGACGCCCGCTCACCTGACAGCGCCGCCGCTGGCGTGTAGGGCTTGCATCCCGCGGGAGTTTCTGCAACTTCAGCAGCGCCTCGTCGATCTGTTCCGGGCTCGACTTACGGTTCTTGATGACCGCCTTCAGGGCGGTGCGCTTGGCGGCGTATTTGACGGCCACCTCGGTGCGACGACGGTCGCGCTCAATCATACTTGTTTTGGCCATGCTCTCGATTTTCCCGTTTTCTTATCCGCTCTCGGTTCCGCTCGGGGTCCAGCTCAGGTCCGGAACGGGAAGTTGAAGGCCTCGAGGAGCGCCCGCCCTTCTCCGTCGGTTCGAGCGGAGGTGGTGATGGTGATGTCCAGCCCCCGCAATGCGTCGATCTTGTCGTAATCGACCTCTGGGAACATGATCTGCTCCTTCACCCCCAGAGAATAATTGCCCCGGCCATCGAACGACTTGGCGCTGAGCCCACGAAAGTCACGAATGCGCGGGATGGCCACGTTGATCAGTCGATCCAGAAACTCGTACATCCGCTCCCGCCGCAGGGTCACCTTACAGCCGATGGGCCAGCCCTCGCGGATCTTGAACGCGGCGACGGAAAGCCGCGCCTTCGTCACAATTGGCTGCTGCCCGGCGATGGCCCGCAGGTCGGAGACGGCGTTATCCATCACCTTCTTGTCGGCGATGGCCTCGCCCACGCCCATGTTGAGGGTGATCTTCTCGATGCGCGGCACCTGCATCACGCTGTGGTAGCCGAAACGCTCCTTCAGCTCCCCGACGATGCGCTCGCGGTATACGGTCTGTAGTCTGGACATTTCGCTTAACTCACTGTCGCCTGGGGCCGGATACGTGCGGTCAGAGATCGACCACTTCGCCATTCGATCGGAACACACGCACCTTACGACCGTCCTCCAGGGCCTTGATGCCGACCCGATCCGCCCCGCCTTTCTGCGGGTTGTAGAGGGCAACATTCGAGCGGTGCAACGGCATCTCCTTGTCGATGATCCCGCCGGCCACCCCTTTCTGTGGGTTGGGCTTCTGATGCTTCTTCACCATGTTGACGTTCTCGACCAGCACATGGCCTTCGTCAAGCACCCGCAGCACGGTCCCACGCTTCCCTTTGTCCTTCCCGGTGATGACCATGACGTCATCACCCTTCCTGATCTTTCTCATGATTGATCTCCTTACAGCACTTCCGGGGCCAGCGAGATGATCTTCATGAAACGCTCCCCGCGCAGCTCGCGGGTCACGGGACCAAAGATGCGCGTACCGATAGGCTGAAGCTGATTGTTCAACAGGACGGCGGCATTTCCGTCGAAACGGATCAGGGATCCGTCCGGGCGGCGCACCCCTTTTCGGGTTCGCACCACCACCGCGTTGAAGACATCGCCCTTCTTCACCTTGCCCCGGGGGATGGCATCCTTGACGGTCACCTTAATGACATCGCCGATGCCCGCATAACGCCGGTGGGAGCCGCCGAGCACCTTGATGCACATGACGCTCCGGGCGCCACTGTTGTCGGCGACGCTCAGATTGGTCTGCATCTGAATCATGATTCTTTCACCTAACTACGGAGTGGTCGGGCCGGGGAATGACCGTAGCGCGCCCGGATGCTGCCATTCACTGGGCCTTCTCGACGATCTCGATCAGGCGCCAGGACTTCATCTTGGAGAGCGGGCGGCATTGCTCCACCCGCACCAGATCCCCTTGACCACAGGCATTGGCCTCGTCGTGGGCGTGGATCTTGGTGGAACGACGCATGAACTTCCCGTAGAGGGGGTGCTTCACGCGCCGCTCTACTAGCACAGTGACGGTCTTGTCCATCGCGCTGCTCACCACCCGACCCGTGAGGGTGCGATTGACCTTGGTTTCGTCGCTCATGACCTGGGTCCCGCCTTCATCTCAGCCATCACCATCTTGACCCGGGCGATATCCCGGCGCACCGCCTTCATCCGGGAGGGACGCGTCAGCTGGCCCACCCCCCGCTGCATCCGCAGATTGAACTGCTCGCGCAGCAGGTTTTCGAGCTGCTTCTGCAGACCCGCGAAGTCGCTGGACCTAAGCTCTTTCGCCTTCATCACAGAATCGTCCGCTTCTCAAAAGTGGTCTGGATGGGCAGCTTGGCCGCCGCGAGCCCGAAGGCCTCGCGGGCGAGCTCCTCGCTGACCCCTTCGATTTCGTAGAGGACCTTGCCGGGCTGGATCAGGGCCACCCAATACTCCACGTTGCCCTTACCCTTGCCCATGCGAACCTCCAGCGGCTTCTTGGATACCGGCTTGTCCGGGAAGACACGAATCCACAGCTTGCCCCCGCGCTTGACCCGCCGGTTAATGGCCCGGCGTGCGGCCTCGATCTGCCGGGCGGTCAGACGACCACGCCCGGTGGCCTTCAGTCCGAACTCGCCGAAGCTCACCCGATTGCCACTCTGGGCCAGCCCGCGGTTACGCCCGGTCTGTTGCTTGCGGAACTTGGTACGTTTCGGTTGCAGCATGGTTTAAGCCCTCGCCCCTGCCGACCGCGGGGCGGACCTGGGGGCGGCCTTCGGGGCGGGCTCCTCGGACACTTGGTCGCCGAAGACCTCGCCCTTGAAGATCCACACCTTTACGCCCAGGACACCGTAGGTGGTCCGCGCCTCGGCGAAGCCGTAGTCGATGTCCGCGCGAAGCGTGTGCAGTGGAACCCGGCCATCCCTCGCCCATTCGGTCCGCGCGATCTCCGCGCCGTTGAGCCGACCCGCGACGCTCACCTTGATGCCCTCGGCACCGAGCCGCATGGTGTTCTGCAGGGAACGCTTGACGGCGCGGCGGAACATGATCCGACGCTCCAGCTGCTGGGCGATCCCCTCGGCCACCAACTGGGCGTCCAGCTCGGGCTTGCGAATCTCCTCGATGCTGATATGCACCGGGATGCCCAGCATGCTGGAGACCTTGGCGCGCAGCTTATCGATGTCCTCGCCTTTCTTGCCGATGACCACCCCGGGTCGCGCCGTGTGGATGGTGATGTGGGCGTTCTTGGCCGGCCGGTCGATCTGGATGCGGCTCACGGAGGCGTTGGCCAGCTCCTTCCTGAGGAAGGTACGCACCGCCAAATCCTTATTGAGCAGATCGGCGTAGTCCCGGGTATTGGCGTACCACTTGGAGGTCCAGTCCTTGACGATGCCAAGGCGGAAGCCGTTCGGATGAACTTTCTGTCCCATGCTGGTCCCCTGCTCCCCTTAGGCTTCCGAAACCGTCAAGGTTATGTGGCTGGTCCGCTTCATGATGCGATTCGCGCGGCCCTTGGCCCTTGGCATGATGCGCTTCATGGTCGGCCCCTCGTTGACCTGGATGGACGCGACCTTCAGCTCGTCGACGTCCGCACCCGCGTTGTGCTCGGCGTTGGCAATGGCCGATTCCAGCACCTTCTTGACCAGGCCAGCGCCCTTTTTGGTGCTGAAGCTCAGGGTGTTAAGGGCCTGCTCGACCCGTTGACCCCGGATCAGGTCGGCGACCAGGCGCGCCTTCTGGGCCGAGATTCGGGCGTGTTTCAATGTTGCTTCGGCTCGCATCTCTCGCTTCCCGATCACTTCTTTTTAGCCTTCTTGTCGGCGGCGTGACCCCGATAGGTGCGGGTCAGGGCAAACTCGCCGAGCTTGTGGCCGATCATGTTCTCGTTGACGAGCACCGGAACGTGCTGCCGCCCGTTGTGGACCGCGATCGTCAGACCCACCATGTCGGGCAGCACCATGGAGCGGCGCGACCAGGTCTTGATGGGCCTCTTGCTGTTTTGTGCGACCGCCTCGTCCACCTTCTTCGCCAGGTGGTGGTCCACAAAGGGTCCCTTTCGTACTGAACGTGGCACTTGCAGAACCTCGGCTCGTTGACTTGCCGGTTTACTTTCGGCGGGTTTACTTACGGCCGCGACGGCGTACGATCATGCCGTCCGTCCGCTTGTTCTTACGCGTCTTATGGCCCTTGGTCGGGACCCCCCAGGGGGTTACCGGGTGGCGGCCACCGGAGGTGCGACCCTCGCCGCCGCCGTGGGGATGGTCGACCGGATTCATGACCACGCCACGTACCGTGGGCCGCACGCCGCGCCAGCGGGTCGCTCCGGCCTTTCCGAGCTTGCGGAGGTTGTTCTCCGTGTTGCCCACCTCGCCGATGACCGCACGGCAGTCGGTATGGACCCGGCGCATCTCGCCCGAGCGCAGGCGGAGCGTCGCGTAATCCCCCTCGCGGGCCACCAGCTGGGCCGAGCTCCCCGCAGCGCGGGCGATCTGGGCGCCCTTGCCGGGGCGCATCTCGATGCAATGCACCTGGGATCCCAGGGGCACGTTGCGCAGGCTCATGCAGTTTCCGACGCTGATGGACGTGCCTTCGCCGGACTGCACCTGATCCCCGGCCTTGAGCCCCTTGGGGGCGATGATGTAGGCCCGCTCGCCGTCCGAGTACTTCAACAGGGCAAGATGGGCACTTCGGTTGGGGTCGTACTCCAAGCGCTCGACGGTGGCAGGGATGCCGTCCTTTTTGCGCTTGAAGTCCACCAGCCGGTAATGCTGCTTGTGCCCGCCCCCTTGGTGGCGGACGGTGATCCGCCCCAGGTTGTTGCGCCCGCCGTGTTTGGACTTTTTCTCCACCAGGGATGCATAGGGAGCGCCGCGATGCAGCTCGGCGGACACCACCTTGACGACGAAACGTCGCCCGGCAGAGGTGGGCTTAGACTTTACGATTGCCATCTTCGCTTATCCATGAGTGACCGGTCGTTGGCGCCTCAAGCGCCACCGCCGAAGTCGATATTGTGGCCGGGCTGCAGGCGCACATAGGCCTTGCGCCAGTCCTGCCGCCGCCCCAGCATCTTGCCGAAGCGCTTTTGCTTGCCCTTGACGTTCACCACCTGGACGCCCGCCACCTTGACCTCGAAGAGCAGCTCGACGGCGCGGCCGATCTCCCGCTTGGTCGCGTCCGAGACGACACGAAAGGCATATTGCCCCGCCGTTTCGGAGGCCATGGTGGTCTTCTCGGAGATCACGGGTCCGAGGAGGACCTTCATCAACCGCTCGTTGTTCATGTCAGCCGCTCCTCAAGCTTCTTCACGGCCTCCGGGGTGAGCACCAGGGTCTCGAAGGCCATCAGGCTGACCGGGTCCACCTCTTGGGCCGAGAGCACGTCCACGCCGGGCAGATTGCGCGAGGCCAGGTACAGCGACTCATCCAGACCGTCCGTGAGGATCAGGCAATCCCCGACCTCCAGACCCTTGAGGAAGACCACCAGATCTTTGGTCTTGGGGGCCGAGACCGCGATCTGCGGCACCACCATCAGCCGCCCCTGGCGGGCCAGCTCCGAAAGGATGGAGCGCACAGCCCCACGGTACATCTTGCGGTTGACCTTCTGGGTGTAGTCCCGCGGGCGGGCCGCGAAGGTCACTCCACCGGTGCGCCACAGGGGGCTTCGGGACGTCCCAGCCCGGGCGCGACCGGTGCCCTTTTGCCGCCAGGGCTTTTGCCCGCCCCCGGACACGTCCGAGCGGCTCTTCTGAGCCTTGGTCCCGGCGCGACCGGCGGCCAGATAGGCGGTGACCACCTGGTGGATCAGGCCCGGCTTCAGGTCGGCGCCGAACACGGCATCCGATACCGGAAGGCTGTCGGTCTGCGTTGCGTTGTGAATCGCGAGATCCATAGTTGCTTGTCCTGGGATTACTTGCCCTTGTCCTTCTGCTTCACCGAGGGCAGCACCATCAGCCGTCCGCCGGCCGGCCCGGGTACCCCGCCGCGCACCAGCAGCAGGTTTCTCTCGGTGTCGACGCGCACCACCTCCAGGGTCTGCTGGCAACGGTTGACGGCGCCCATGTGGCCCGCCATCCGTTTGCCCTTCCAGACCCGCCCGGGGGTCTGATTCTGACCGATGGAGCCCGGCGCCCGATGGGACACCGAGTTTCCGTGGGTAGCGTCCTGGGTTCGGAAGTTGTGCCGACGTACAGCGCCCGCGAACCCGCGCCCCTTGGTGACGCCGCGCACGTCCACCTTCTGGCCAGCCTCGAAAATCCCAACCGAGATCTCCCCGCCCACGGCCAAGTCGACCCCCTCGTCACCCTCCAGCCGGAACTCCCGCAGACACTCACCCGCCTCGATCCCCGCCTTGGCGTAGTGGCCGGCCAGGGGCTTGGTGACCCGAGAGGGACGGCGCGTCCCGAAGGCGACCTGCACGGCGCGATAGCCATCGGTCTCCACGGACTTCACCTGACTCACGCGATTGGGCGGCACCTCGATCACCGTCACCGGGATGGTGTCCCCGGCCTCGGTAAAGATGCGGGTCATGCCGGCCTTGCGTCCGATTACTCCGATGGTCATGGGGGCTTACTCAGCTCAGCTTGATCTGGACGTCGACGCCGGCGGCCAGATCCAGTTTCATCAGGGCATCGACCGTCTTATCGGTGGGGTCGACGATGTCCATCAGGCGCTTGTGGGTCCGCAGCTCGTACTGGTCCCGCGCGTCCTTGTTGACGTGGGGCGAAACCAGCACGGTCCAGCGCTCCTTCTTGGAGGGCAACGGAACGGGACCCCGCACCTGGGCGCCGGTGCGCTTGGCGGTATCCACGATCTCGCGGGCCGACTGGTCGATCAGACGATGATCGAAGGCCTTGAGGCGGATTCGGATTCTCTGACTGTTCATTGATTCGCTCGATGGCTTACTCGATGACCTTCGCGACCACCCCGGCGCCGACGGTGCGTCCGCCCTCGCGGATGGCAAAGCGCAGCCCGTCCTCCATGGCGATGGGGGCAATCAGCTTGACCTCCATCTTCACGTTGTCCCCCGGCATCACCATCTCGATCCCCTCGGGCAGGGTGCAGGCACCCGTGACATCG
>JBGSUY010000292.1:0-21437 GCA_041753195.1 Chromatiaceae bacterium | reverse complement strand
GCCCCGGGATGGTCGCCACGCCGCCGGACTCTGGCTGGCGCTCGCAGGCATCGGACTCGCCGGGGCGGCGGTCTGGCCCGATTGGATCTGGCCCCTCACCTGGCTCGCCCCGCTCCTGCTGGTGGTCGGTCTCCAGCAGGCGAGCGGTAGGCCCACCCTGTTCGCCGGAATCCGCCGGGGCGACTGGAGTCGCGTCCTGATCCCCGCCTTGGCGGCCCTGCTCCTTGGGCTCCTGATCCAGGGCTGGAACAGCCTGGTGGGACCCGCCTGGGTCTTCGAGCTCCCCCTGATCCAGGGCCTGCCGCTGCTCGGGCTGCCCCTGCCCGCCTATCTGGGGCTCCTGCCGCTCGGCCTTCTCGGCCTCTGGGTCGCCGACCAGCTCGCCCACCCCTGGAGGCGCAGGCCCCTGGGACGCCCCAGACCCTTCCCCATCCGCCTCTCGATCAAACGCTGACCTTCTGGTAGGTGCCGACCAGCTCCGTGTGGGCCAGGATGTGGTCCTCCATCGCGAGTAGCAACGCATCCTTGGTGGGCGTGCCGAGCTCCGCGGGGAGCCGGCTGTCGAGGGCGTAGAGCCGATGGAAGTAGCGGTGACGGCCAATCGGCGGGCAGGGTCCACCGTAACCGGTGCGTCCCCAGCTGTTGATTCCCTCCCCGCAGCCGGGCGGGAGTCGGTCGGACGGGATACCCTCCTCCAGTCCACCGACGGCCGGCGGCAGGTTGTAGAGGACCCAATGATCCCAGACCATGCGGGGGGCGGCCGGATCCGGCGCGTCCGGATCGTCCACGATCAGGACCAGGCTCAAGGTACCCTCCGGCAACCCTTTCCAGGCCAGATCCGGAGAGAGGTCCTCGCCTTCGCAGGTATACTTGGATGGAATCTCGCCACCGTCCTCGAATGCGTTGGATTTGAGAACCAGTCGGTTCATATGGCCTCCGGACTTGTGCTAGGTTTCACGGTCAAATGCGGAGTCAGGGCGCCGGGCCCTGGTTTGAGGATCAAGGTACCAAAGCCCGCAAGGGATCAACAGTCGGACAAGCGCCCGCGCGAGAAACCGAGCGCTCGAGATGCCGCCTCATCCGCGGATCGCCAAGCGACGGCACGCGATGAGACCTCCGTTGGTTGAGCGGCGCATGACCAAGGGCCCCCGGTGATCGGGGTGGGGGCCCCAGCGCAATCGAACAAATCGCCCCAGCGACGGTTTACCCCTCCCTAGCTGTGCGTCCTTCGGCGGCCGACGGCCGCCCTTTTTTTGTCTCCGATCCCGCGGCATGGCTCGCCGCCCAGGGGCAGGATCCCAAGATCCATCCCGATCGAGCGCGATCGGCGGGTCAAGTCGATGGATCGACCGCCACCCCGTCTCGATCCACCACCGGCACTGCCCCGCTGATCCCCGTGCAGACATGCTGGGCGAAGCCCGCACCGGCCTCGGCGTAGAGGTTGAAGACCAGGTCCACCCCGGCCTCCTGGAGTACGGGCTCGTCGTCCCGGAACTGGGCGATGGCCCCGATGAGGCCGTCGAAACCCTCGGCCTTCAGGTGCCGGGCCGCAAAGACGTTCTCGGAGAGCTTGGGCATGGCCAGCAGGACCAGGCGCAGGCTCCCGTCCCGATACTGGAGCCGGTGCCAGAAGTCCGGGTCGGTGGCGCTCCCCTGGATCACGTTGCGCCCCGCCGCCTGATGCAGGCGCACGACATCGGCGTCGGCGTCCACGCCCACGGGCCTGCGTCCCCGCTGGCCCGCCATGGCATCGTAGGCCCCGCTCCCCACCCGTCCCATGCCCAGCACCAGCACATCCGCATCCCCGGGGTCGATCTGGGCCTCTGCCGGGATGCGCCGCTTGCTCTCCAGCCGGCACAGGCTCGGGCTGAAGCGCTCGTAGAGCTCGTGGGACTTGGCGTTGAGCGGCGAGGCCAGGACGAAGGATAGGGACAGGGCAACCGCCACGATGGTGAGCCACTCCGGGGCGATCCAGCCGAGCTCCGCCCCGATGGCGACCACGATGAGCCCGAACTCGCTGTAGTTGGAGAGACTGAGTGCCGTGAGCAGCGAGGTCCGCGAGCGCAGCCGAAACAGGAGCAGGAGCCGATGGAAGAGCCAGAATTTGAACGGTAGGGCCAGAAGCAGCAGGAGGCCAATGGCGTCCATGGTGAGGGTCGGCGCGCCACTCAGCCCAATGCTCAGGAAGAACCCAACCAGGAACAGGTCCTTGAAAATGAGCAACCCGTCGGCCAGCTCCTTGGACTTGGGGTGGGGGGCGACCATAACACCGAGGATCAGCGCCCCCAGGTCCCCCTTGACCCCCACCAGCTCGAAGACCTGATAGGCCCCGAGCGCCAGGCTGAGCCCGAAGAGCACCACCAGCTCGCCATGACCGGAGCGCTCCAGCAACCGCAAGATCAGGGGCCGCGCCGGGATCAGGAGCAACAGGAGCAGGGCCCAGGCGGTCGGGAGCTTGCCGGTGGAGAGGGCCAGGAAGACCACTGCCGCGAGATCCTGCATGATCAGGATGCCGATGGCGATGGTGCCGTAGTAAGACCCCAGCTCCCCCTTTTCTTCCAGCACCTTGACCGCGAACACGGTGCTCGAGAAGCTCAGGGCGAAGGCCAGCAGCGCGGCGCTGCGCCAATCCAGTGCGGCCAGATAGGGCAGGCCCAGGGAATCGAGCGCCATCAGGGCGGGCACCAGGAGACCCATCGCCAGGGCCAGGTGGATGCCCGCCACTCCCCAGACCTGGGGCTGGGCGAGGCTCTTCAACTTGAGCTTGAGCCCGATGGTGAAGAGCAGCAGGGTGACGCCCAGGTCGGAGAACTGGTCGATCGTCGCGTTCCCCTCCACCCCGAGCCCGAAGAGGATGAAGCCGGCGGCCAGATAGCCCACCAGAGGCGGGAGTCCGATCTGACGCGCGCCCAGTCCGAGCAGAAAGGCGATCGCGATCCAGACGATGTCGAGCATCCGAAGTTCCTGCGCGGGAAGTTCCGGCGGCGATTGAGGCCATCTCCGACCGGCGATTGCCGGCCGGCGGCAGGTGACCCGTGAATGGTAACCCTTCGGATTGATCTCGGGCAGCCGAAGGGCAGATTTCGACGGCATCCACGGACTGGGGTGACCGCCGAGTTACGGTATAATTTCGCCTTTCCAAACAAACCCCAGGGGCTGTGCCTGGCGGGCGCCCAGGGCCCCCCCCGACGCACCGCCTCCCCCCCAACCCAGCGAAGGATCCCCGATGCCTGATTACAATGCCGAGGACGTCCGCAACATCGCCCTGGTCGGCCACGCCGGCTGCGGCAAGACCACCCTGGTCGAGGCCCTCCTCGCCGCCAGCGGCGTGATCGCCGCCCCGGGGAGCGTCGCCAGGGGCACCACGGTGTGCGACTTCGACCCCTTGGAGAAGGAGCTGCAGCACTCCCTGGACTCGGCTATCACCAGCTTCAACGCCCACGGCAAGCACATCAACCTGATCGACACCCCCGGCTACCCGGACTTCCTCGGCCGGGCCATCTCGGTGCTGCCGGCAGTGGAGACCGCCGCCCTCGTGATCAACGCACAGGCGGGGATCGAGTCCGTGACCCAAAGGATGTGGAAGGCGGCGGACAACCGGGCCCTGTGCCGCATCGTCATCGTCAACCAGATCGACGCCCCCGGGGTGGACCTGGTGGATCTCACCGCCCAGATCCGCGAGGCCTTCGGCGCCGAGTGCCTGCCCATCAACCTCCCGGCGGACAGGGGGACCCGCGTCATCGACTGCTTCTTCAACCCGAGCGGCGAGGGGGTGGACTTCTCCTCGGTGGCGGAGGCCCACGGCCAGATCATCGACCAGGTGGTGGAGGTGGACGAGAAGCTGATGGAGCTCTACCTGGAGCAAGGGCAGGAGCTCGACCCCTCCCAGCTCCATGACCCCTTCGAGGCGGCCCTGCGTGAGGCCCACCTGGTCCCCATCTGCTACTGCTCAGCCCAGACAGGCGCCGGCATCCCCGAGCTGATCGAGATCCTGGTTCGCCTCATGCCGAACCCGGCGGAGGGCAACCCGCCCCCCTTCATGAAGGGCGAGGGGGCGGACATGACGCCGGTCCAGGTCTCTCCAGACCCATCGAAGCATGCGCTCGCACACGTCTTCAAGATCATCAACGACCCCTTCCGGGGCAAGCTCGGCATCTTCCGCATCCATCAGGGGCGCATCACCCCCAACAGCCAGCTCCTGATCGGCGATGCCCGCAAGCCGTTCAAGGCCAACCACCTGTTCCGACTCCACGGCAACGAGCAAATCGAGGTGCCAGAGGGGGTCCCGGGGGACATCCTGGCGGTGGCCCGGGTGGACGAGATCCACTTCGACGCGGTGCTCCACGACTCCCACGACGAGGACCATCACCACCTGAACAGCATCGAGTGCCCGGTGCCCCTGTTCGGCCTCGCCGTGACCCCCGCCAAGCGGGGCGACGAGCAGAAGCTCAACGACGCCCTGCACAAGCTCCAGTCAGAGGACCCCTGTCTGCACGTGGAGCACCACGCCGCCACCAACGAGACCATCATGCGTGGCCTGGGCGAGCTGCACCTCAAGGTGCTGCTGCGCCGCCTCTCCGAGCAGTTTCATGTGGAGGTGGAGACCCGCCCGCCGAGCATCCCCTATCGGGAGACCATCAGCGCCAAGGCGGAAGGGCATCATCGCCACAAGAAGCAGACCGGCGGCGCCGGCCAGTTCGGCGAGGTTTTCCTGCGGGTGGAGCCCCTGGAGCGGGGGGCCGGGTTCGAGTTCGAGGACGCCACCGTCGGTGGCTCCATCCCGGGCAACTTCATCCCCTCCATCGAGAAGGGGGTGCGTCAGGTGCTCACCGAGGGGGCCGTCGCTGGCTTCCCGATGCAGGACGTCAAGGTGACCGTCTACGACGGCAAGTACCACCCGGTGGACTCCAAGGACATCGCCTTCTCCACCGCCGGGCGCAAGGCCTTCCTGGACGCGGTGGACAAGGCGCGGCCCGTGATCCTGGAGCCCATCGTCAAGATGCGGGTGGTGGCCCCCGACTCCTGCATGGGCGACCTGGCCGGCGACCTCTCAAGCCGCCGCGGGCGCATCAGCGGCAGCGAGTCCAAGACCCGGGGCCGCATCGCCATCGACGGGGAGGTGCCGCTTGCCGAGCTCAACGGCTACGACCAGCGCCTCAAGGCCATCACCGGCGGCGAGGGCACCTATTCGATCGAGCTCAGCCACTACGAGGCGGTGCCCGGAAACATCCAGAAACAGCTCGCCGACGCCTACCAGCGCAGCGAGGAATGACCCTACGCCGGGTGGTCGGTGCCCCCACGCCGACCGCCCTCAACTCAACGCCAGCCGGCATGGGGCGGCGAACCCATTGTCAGCGTGCCGAAGACGGTCACACCGACACTCGGGCAAAGGGGCTCTCGGTACAGTGAGTGCCAAACGGTCACGGCTGAATCTCTTATCCGTCACCCGTCTATGCGTCTCTTGTTCCCGTCTCGTTGATGGCCCAGCTCACCATTTTCCCGCCAGTGGAATGTCGGTGGAAAAACCGAAGGAGAGAGTCAGGGTATCTCCCGCGCCCGCTCCGTCCCAACGGTAATTGCCACTGGTATCGAGTAGAAACCGCCGGTCCTTCGGGCGCCAAACCCCGATGTCGTCGCGGTCGTCGCCATTCCAGTCGCCAATCACGGGCCTATCGGTTGACAGGCCGAAGGCGAGGGTCAGGGTATCACTCGTCGCGTTATCCCATGCTCCGTTACCGTTTGTGTCCAGTCGGAACCGGCGATCGCGCGGGCGCCACACGCCAATGCCGTCACGGCCGTCGCCGGTCCAGTCCCCAACGACCGGCAGGTCCCCAGCGTGGCCGAAAGGGGCACTGACAAGATCGACGCCTGCGCTCCAGCTCAGGCTACCGTCCCTGTCAAGGTAAAAGATCCGCGTGCTCGGGCGCCATACGCCAATGTCGTCGCGCCCATCGCCGTTCCAGTCCCCGACGACCGGGAGGTCACCAGCCTGACCGAAGGGGTCGCTGATGACGTCCACGCCCGTGCTCCAACTGAGGCTACTATCGTGGTCGAGATAGAACCTTCGGGTGCTCGGTCGCCATACCCCAATCTCGTCGCGGCTGTCGCCATTCCAGTCCCCGACGACCGGCACATCTCCAGCCTGACCGAAGGGGGCACTCATCACATCGGCGCCTGCGGTCCAACTGAGGCTACCATCCTGGTCGAGGTAGAAGCTCTGAGTGCTGGGTCGCCACACTCCGATGGCGGACTCTTGATCCCCTGTCCCCTCAACAATCTCGTGGATCCAATCCACCCGCACGTTGCGAAAAGAATCGACGATGCCGCTAGGCCAGTGGACCTCTAGATGGACGACCCGGTTACCTCCCAAACCGAAGTGCAGGCGGCGGTGGCTTTGGGCGAACTTGTGCATGCCATTGCCCTGCTCGCGCATCTGTACCTTGCCGTCTGGCGTGCGGGCTAGCACGATGGCCCCGATGCCGTGTGTATTCGAGCTCACTCCGGTGAGGTCGAGTTCCACCCAGTGATTGACGTTGCCCTGATTGTGAAACAGCTGCTGGACCCCGGAATATGAGAAGGGAGCCGGATAGCTGCCCTGGGTGACGAACAGATCGAGAAACCCGTCGCGGTCGTAATCGACCGTCGTCACCGTATCGGTCCTGCCCAGCAGGCGACCGGCGGCGCCGCCGGCGTTGGCAACTAGCCTGAAGGTACCGTCGCCTTGGTTGTGGAAGAGTTGGTTCGGCACGTTTGCCACGGCGCCGCTCGACCCGACATACACATCCACGTCCATGTCGTTGTCGAAATCTCCGGCGACCAAGGAGTGGGCATAGCTACCGATCGCGCTCGCGGGATCGAGGAACGTGGCCCTCGTATCCGCTCGCACCAGACGTCCGCCTTGGTTAAGAAACAGCATGGGCGTCTTGGGGGTTCCCTGATCCAGGCTGACGCTTCCAACGGCCTGCAGATCGGAGACCGCCGTCGCCTTCAGCACTAGATTCACCTCCGAGCCGACGTTGATCGCCCTGACCTGCCATCGGCCGTCCTGGAAACCGAGGTAGATCCCGCGGTTGCGCGCCGCCGCAATCCCGAGGTGATCGGGATTGGAGGCAGAGAGCGTGAACTGCACGTGATGGGGGGACTTGTCCGGTGCCACGAGACCGGGGTCGGAGTCCGCCGGGGGCGCTACCGCGCCCGCTCCCAGAAAAACGTCCTTGCGAGCGATCGGCCAGCCGAATTCCACCTGGACCTTGCCGGAGGCGGCAAACGAGAATCCACGTTCGACCTCCGAGCGCAGGGAGGCGTGGATGCGCTCGCCCTGGACCGCAATAGCCATGCTGGTGCTCGTCCCCTGAGCAGCAGCAAAGACATCGGGAAGAAGATCACCGTTAAAATCGGCGATCGCCAGGTCGAAAGGAAAGACGCTGAATAACCCCTCCCCAAGGACCGGCCGCAGATCAGCGAACGGGGTCGATGTAATGTCATACACGCCCCGGACTTGGGCCCCGTCGCCGCACAGAAGGTCGAGTTGTCCGTCGGCGGACAGGTCCGAGAGCATGGCGTATTCGCAACCGCCGATGTCGAATCCCGTCGCAACCGTTCGGTCAACGAAGCCCGATAGGGTCTGCCTGAAAACAGCCGACGAGAACTCCTCGGGGATTTTCTGCAGCGCAGTGACCACTACATCCAGCGCGCCGTCTCGGTCGTAGTCGAACCACACCGGCGTGCGCGATCTCGCACGCGGGTAATCGATCCCATAGTCCTGCGCCGATTCAACCAGCAACCCCCCGGTGTTGACGTAAAGGTTGCTGCGCCATTTGTCATAGATCACCGGCGAATCCGCCGCCTCCCCAGCCCCGCCGCCGCAAGCCTCCAGCAGGTCCTCGTCTCCATCCCCATCGAAATCCGCCCAAGCGGCCGCGTGGGTGTCATCGGTCACCGTTTCAAGATGGAAGGGAAGCGCATCGTCGATCACGTTGCGGAAGGTCCCATCGCCGTTGTTCTGCAGCAGCACCGAGGGGGTGAACTGGTGCTTGCCAAGCCACAGGTCGGGATAGCCGTCGCCGTTGAGATCGCCCCAAGATGCCCCCCAGGTCTCTCCTCTATCCTGAATTACTGGGCTACCGGCGGGGTCCGTCGCAACGACGAACTGGTTCGCGCCCATCGCCGCATGTGCCGCCGCGCCGCTGAGCAGGCACAGCATCGATCCGACGAATGCACCAGTCGCGAGTAGCCGCAGTTTTTTTGGCGAACCGCAAGCGTAAATAAAACCACCATGCATTTGTCTCGATCCCTCAAATAAGACTCTATTCTCGAGTGAGTTGTGCCGATTCGGAAGCCAGCGGCTCGTCTACGCCGTTGCGATATGAGGGAACGTGACGCCGCAAGAAGCTGGTGGCGTGAGTCGCTGCGCCGCCGACGATAGGTTCCCGCCAGGTGCCCCAGCGTCATCTTCCTAGTACTTCCCTTTGCCTCTATCCCCATCCTCCGTCGTCCCGTCTACCAGCTGCCCACTATGGGCAGGTCGGTTGCTAGGCCGAAGGATTCGGTAATGGCATCAATGCCGCTGGTCCAGGTATGGCTGCCGTCGGCATCGAGGTAGAAGCGCCCGGTGCTCGGGCGCCAGACGCCGATGTCGTCGGTGCCGTCGCCGCTCCAGTCGCCCGCGACCGGCACGTCGCCGGGAATGCCGAAGGGGTCGGTGATCACATCGACTCCGACCGTCCAGGTGCGGCTCCCGTCGATGTCCAAGTAGAAACGCCCGGTGCTCGGGCGCCACACCCCGATGTCGTTGGTTCCATCGCCATTCCAGTCGCCCGCGACCGGAATATCACTCGGAACGCCGAAGGGGTCCGTGATCACATCGATGCCCGCCGTCCAGGTACGGCTGCCATCGGCATCGAGGTAGAAGCGCCCGGTGCTCGGGCGCCAGACGCCGATGTCGTCGGTGCCGTCGCCGTTCCAATCGCCGGCTACCGGCACGTCGCTTCGTATCCCAAAGGAATCGGTCTTGACATCGACGCCCTCCGTCCAGGTGCGGCTACCGTCAGCATCGAGGTGGAAGCGCCCGGTTTTCGGGCGCCAAGCGCCAAGGTCTTCAGTGCCATCGCCGTTCCAGTCGCCCGCCACCGGCAAGTCGGTCCGTGGGCTAAAGGAATCCGTCACCACATCGACACCCGCCGTCCAGGTGCGGCTGCCATCGGCATCGAGGTAGAAACGCCCGGTGCTGGGGCGCCAGACACCTACCTTGTCGCCATCCTGGGCGAACGTCGAGGCGCAGGGCCCTCCCTCGACGCAACGATAGATCCGATTGGCGGCGAGCCCCGCATGAGTCTCCACCGCGCCATTGGGCCAGCGAATCTCAAGATCCACGCTCGGGTTGCGCGCTAGACCGAAGTGGATTCGCTTAAAGTTCTGGGCATTGCGGTGCATACCGTTGTTCTGCTCTCGCAGCAGAACCCGCCCGTCGGGCGTGCTGGCGAAGACCCGCGCCCCGATGGCGTCGCGATTGGAGACAACACCTTCGAGATCGATCTGAACCCAGTTGTTGCCGCTGTCGCTGACGTTGCGGATGAGCTGCTGCTGACCGGCGTAGGAAAAGGGACGCTCGTAGCGGCCATTGGTCACGAAGACGTCCATCCTTCCGTCGAGATCGAAGTCCGCCGTGAGCACCGCGTCACCGCGACCGTGAGGCATCTGGCCCGCGGCCCCCGTATAGCCCAAGGCGCCATCAGCGCCCGCATTGGGGATACTTGTGAAGTTCCCCGTGCCATCGTTCTCGTAAATCCGGTTGGGAAGGTTCTTTACCCGCCCGCTACAGACTTCCATCAGGTCGAGGTCGCCGTCATTGTCGAAATCCGCTGCCGCTGCCGAGACGCAGGAGCTCGGGGACGTTGCGATTTGGCCCGACCGGCCATCGAGCTGCCCGGCCGCGTTCTGAATGAATAGCTTCGGCCGCTTGTCGGCCGGTTGCCCGAGGGCCACCGGCCCTACGATCCCGCCGAGCCCGGATACGCCCGCGGTCGCCTGCACTACCATGCCGACGCCTCCGTAGTTCATGACGTCCTCGATGTTGGACGTGCGCACCTGCCAGCGGCTGCCGTCGAACCAGATGAAGATTCCGGCCGACACGCCGGGAACATAGGCGGGCTGCCCGAGGTTTCGGGGATCGCTCGCATCCAGGGTGATTCGGACGTGCGGGCGGTAACCGGCGACGGTCAGGTTGCTGCGCCAAGGCGGGTTGTATCCCCCGGACCCGATGAAGATCTTGGACGGAAAGATGTTCCAATCGAAATCGATGGTCACCTTTCCTTTCGCGACGAAGGAATACCCAGCGTGCGGGGCCTCGTCCAGGCCGTGCCAGTAATGTAAGGTGCGAGAGTCGATCTGATCGACCACCATCTGTGTGTAGGCCGCCAGTGGTGAGAAGATGTCGTTGCGCAGGTCACCGTTGAAATCACCGATCGCGACATCCGCCGGCCCGGAGGCAAACAACGTGCTGCCCAGTTCGGCCGCCGTCAGCTCCCTGAATGGCGCCTTCGTGGTGTCGAGGACAGCGTTGATGCTGGCGGAACCTAAGCACAGCACCTCTAGGGTATCGTCGCCAGACAGCTCAGCCATGGTGGCATCATCACAAGAGTACATCCCGGCGTAGTTGAGGCCCGTAGTGAGGTCGTGCGTGAAGAACGGCGATCCGTCAGCCGTCCGAGTCTGCTCGAAAACCGCGGTCGGCTCGCCGTAGAATGTGCCATTAACACGGGCTGCCAGCAGTACATCGAGGTCCCCATCCTGGTCGTAGTCGAACCACATGGCGCCGCGGCGACCGACAGGATTGCAGGTGCCGGGCTGGCGGCAGGCTAGGCCCCTTGGATCCACCTGGTAGACGAATCCAAGCTTCTTGTTTCGTTCCTTGAGTCTTCCAAGACCGTCGTTCACCCACACCAGATTGTTCCAAGCGGAGCCGGAGTTTTCCAGGACGTCGGCAAAGCCATCGTTGTTGAGATCGCCGATCGCCACGCCGTGAGTATCCGTCTCGGCGAGAAAGGGACCGATCACCTGCCCCCCGTCGGAATCATCAGGCTGCTCGTCGAACTGATCGAAGGTACCGCTGCCGTCGCACCGATTCCTCAGAATCACCGTTGGGGTGTACTGATGATGGTCGATCCAGATGTCAGGGCAGCCGTCGGCGTTTAAGTCCCCGATTGCGCTGCCCCAGGTCTCCCCAAAATCATCGATCCCAGCCTCCACTGTCGCGTCGTCGAAGAGGATTCGGGCGCCGACTTGGAGCGGCATGGCGACGGCGAGCAGCATGGCGAGACCATGCTTTTTCTTCAAAGGCCAAAAGTTTGCGCGTCTTTTTCTCATGCCGGTTGTCCCAACTGAACGTCCCAACTGAACGTTAGATTGCTTCCGTTTTCGGCGCACAAGACCCCCCGAAAGTGGACCCTGAAATGGACCCCCAAGTCCAGGACAGTATCCACCCGAGTTTGAGCTGGTCCGCCGTCTTCAATTGCAGCGAGTTGGCGCTGCCCCGGGTTGCGGTGTACCCCTCCGATTGGAGGGGCTGTGATCAGCAATGGAGAAAAACCTGCTGCCTTTGCGGCGCAGGCGTCCTCAGCACCGCACCGGCGCTGGTGCGTACCATTACACCACAAAAGGAAGGAAAACCCAGGAGCCAGCGGGAGCCGTGCCCTGAATGACGCATTGGCTTAGCCTCTCCGCCGTGAACAACGCGCTGCAAGAGCATCTCTCGGAGTGACAAAGAAGAATCGGGAATCGAACCGCCTACCGCCCCAGCTTCTAGGGTGGCCAGCGACCACCCACGTGCGCCCTGGTGGGCGGTTGGGTCCCCAGAGGGACCTCATGCGGGAGGTTTGGATTGGTGACGTGCGTGCACCAAGACCGTGCAAGTCCAACCGCCAAATACGGGAAAACCCAGTGCGAGGACGCCCCGCCGAAAGCGCTCTCCAGACCCGTGCGTGCCCTGCCCTCTCTCCCTGGCAACTGTCGTTCCCTGCCAGTCTCCCAACGGCGCTCGTTGGCCAAGACCACCCCGTGCCTTGTTCTTGGTTCCGCGTTTGATCGATGGGCCTTAGGTCGCCGCGCCGGACGGGCACACCGTCGGTGCCCGCGCGGGCGGAGCAAACCCTTGACCCCTTTGCTCCCTCGCGGCCTCCTTCGCCCAATCCTGCCCCGCGTCATCCATGCCTGATCATAGGTGGTAGCGTGGCCATGCCCTCCGTGCCCGCCCAATTCAGTCTCGCTCGGCCACCATCCGCAGGCCCACAAGCCGTCCTCCCACCTAGAAGGGCCCACTTAGTTGAGACTCTACCGGT
Organism: Chromatiaceae bacterium; assembly: GCA_041753195.1. Taxonomy (GTDB): domain Bacteria; phylum Pseudomonadota; class Gammaproteobacteria; order Chromatiales; family Chromatiaceae; genus Thiodictyon. The sequence continues at coordinate 9,102 of JBGSUY010000292.1, read as the reverse complement.
TGAACGGTCCTGTGACAAGCCTCTCAGCGAGAGCGGTGTCTTTGTGCACACAAGCGTCATTATTCGCGATCTGCGTTCGGCGCCGGCTGATCGCCTCGATTCGAAGCCAGGGGCTTTCGGTCCCGGTCGGTGTCTCCCACATTATCAACGATGCGGGTTCGTTCTCCGTCGGCCGAGCTGGGACGCGCGGGCACAGAAAAAGTAGCGACCCGGCAGCGACGTGCATCGCACGGGGAGACGGGCAGGCAGCGTCGGAGCCAAGGCCCTGAGGATGTCTTCAGGTCCAGTGACCCTCAGCCCTTCCCGCGAGCAGATCAGAGGCTCTCTTCAAAGAAGGTCGGCGAGGGCACGCCAGAGGCGCCCCGCCGACCCCGGGTCGGGGCGCGCCGCCTGATGGCGTCTAGAGGCCGATCATCTCGGCGTGAAAGCCGCGGTTGCGCACCGAGTGGACGATATGGCTGGGACGAACCTGCTCCGGGTCGAAGTCCACCAGCAGGAGGTGGCGTGCCCGTTCGTGCATGCAGGCGCTTACGACCCCGTCCTCCGAACCCACGTCCCGCTCGAGGTCGTGGACTGCGGCGTCGTTCAGGGTCTCGTCGATGTGGATCAGGATGTCCGCGTTGTACATCACAGGGTCTCCGCTTGGGTGCACGCTGCGAGGCCACATCGGCCTCCCCTTAATGTGTAGCGGAGTTGTAGGAAATAACCACGCGCCCTAACTGTGGAATTTGGAGATCAACGAGTTTTTTGCCCCCGCGACGGAGACTAGGCGCGAGGATGCGGAGGTCCCCAGCTAACCCATGGTATCAGCTGTGTCGCCCCTCACCATCAAAACACAGCTGACACCAAGGGGATCCTACACCCCGACTCCCTCGCGAACTAATGGGAGATCGGTGGCGCCGACAGCGCGGGTTATCACGGCAACCGCTAAGGAGCCCATTACGCGGATTCGCGCCCATTTGCGGCCAACGCGTTAGCCCCGGATCCCGCCGCTAGCGCCGAACCAGATAGCGCCCGGCGCTGACGCAGCCCAATGGGATCACCACCAGGGTCAGCAGGGTGGAGACCAGGACCCCGAACAGGAGCGAGATCGCCATGCCCTGGAAGATGGGGTCCGTCAGAATGACGCTGGAGCCCGCCACCAAGGCCAGGGCCGTGATGAGGATCGGCCGAGTGCGGGCCTTGCACGCATTGATCACCGCCTCCGTGACGGTCCTGCCCTGGGCCACCTCCTGGATGGAGAAGTCCACCAGGAGGATCGAGTTGCGCACAATGATGCCCGCCAGGGCGATGAAGCCGATCATGGAGGTGGCGGTGAAGTCCGCCCCCATGAGCCAGTGGCCGGGGATTATGCCCAGGAGGGTGAGCGGGATCGGCGCCATGATCACCGCGGGAGTCACGAAGTTGCCGAACTCGGCCACCACCAGCATGTAGATCAGCACCAGGGCCACCCCAAAGGCCAGGCCCATGTCCCGGAAGGTCTCGTAGGTGACGGTCCACTCCCCGCCCCACTCGAAGCCGCTCTTGCCGTTGTCCGGCGGGGCGCCGGTGAACATGGTGCCCGACATGGTCTGACCGTCGGGGGTCCTGTAGTCCTGGAGGAGCTTCTCCACCGCGAGCATGGGATAGAGGGGGGCCCCCAGCTTGCCCACCGCGTCGCCCACCACGTATTCCAGTGGCCGCAGGTCCTTGTGGTAGACGATGGGATCCGCGGGCTGTTTGACGAAGCGCCCCAGCTCTGACAAGGGTACGGTTCCGCCTCCTGCCGAGGGGATAGGCAGGTCCGAGAGACGAGAGAGGTTGGCCCGGACGGCGAGCGGAACCTCCAGGGCGATGAAGGTGGGCTCGAGCAGACTGCCGCGCTTGACGTCCCCCGCCCTGAACTCACCCAGGGCCATGTCCAGGTTGCGGATCACAGTGTCCACCGAGATCCCGAGGCGCACCGCCTTCTCAGCGTCCACCTCGAAGCGCAGGATGTCATAGGGCTCCTGCATGTAGTTGTCCACGTCGGCGAGGCTGTCCACCTGCTCGAAGAGCCGGGTCATGTCCGCCGCGACCTGGCGGCGGGTGACCCCGTCCGGGCCATAGATCTCCGCCACCACGGCTTGGAGCACCGGCGGTCCCGGGGGCATCTCGACCACCGTGATGCGCGCCCCCTGCTCCCGCGCCAAGGGCGTCAGGAGTGCCCGGGCCTGCAGCGCGATCTCATGGCTGGTGGGCTCGCGCTCGTGCTTGTCCGTGAGCTGGACCTGGACCTCACCCTGCCAGGGCCGCTGGCGCAGGTAGTAGTGGCGCACCATGCCGTTGAAGTCGAAGGGCTTGGCCGTCCCCGCATAAGTCTGGACGGCCACCACCTCGGGGATCTCCCGCACCCGCTCCGCCAGCAGCCGGGCGGTGTTGATTGTGCGCCCCAGGGCCGTACCCTCGGGCATGTCCAGGACCACGCTGAACTCGGGCTTGTTGTCGAAGGGCAGCATCTTGAAGGGCACCGCCTTGACGTAGAACAGCAGCACCGAAAAGAAGAAGGCAACAATCAGACCGAAAAGGAACCCATAGCCCAGGGTCTTGCGCTCGATCAGGGGGACCAGGGTGCGCCGGAAGACCCCGTCCAGGGCTTGCGCGGTCTTGTGCTCCTTGTGCTCAGCCTTTTGCAGGGCTTTCATGCTCGGCTTGATGCGCATAGCCAGCCAGGGGGTGAAGGCGAAGGCCGCGAAGAGCGAGAACAGCATGGCCGCGGATCCCAAGGCCGGGATCGGCTCCATGTAGGGGCCCATGAGCCCCGAGACGAAGCCCATGGGCAGCAGTGCAGCCACCACCGTAAAGGTGGCGATGATGGTGGGGTTGCCCACCTCCGCCACCGCCTCCACCGCCGTCTCGGCGTCGGTCTCCCCCTTCATGAGCCAGCGCCGGTAGATGTTCTCCACCACCACGATGGCGTCGTCCACCAGGATACCGATGGCAAAGATGAGGGCGAAGAGGCTCACCCGGTCGATGGTGTAGCCCATGAGCCAGGCCGAGAAGACGGTCATCAGGAGCACCACCGGGATCACCAGGGTGACCACGATGGCGGGCTTGAGGCCGAGGGCGAAGAACACCAGCACCGTGACCGCGCCAGTGGCCACGAAGAGCTTGAAGATCAGCTCGTTGACCTTGTCGTTGGCGGTCTGGCCATAGTTGCGGGTGACCTCCACGCGCACGTTGTCCGGGATTAGCTGGCCCTTGAGCCGATCCACCTTCTCCAGGATGGCGTTGGCCACTGTGACCCCGTTGCTCCCCTCCTTCTTGGCCATGGCCACGGTCACCGCCGGCATACCGTCGGCCCGCGCCTCGCCGGGATAGGCGGGCCCCGTGTAATAGCTCACCTGCTGGTGGTACTCCTCCGGGGCCAGGGTCACCCGCGCCACGTCCCGCACATAGACGGGCGCCCCCTGATGGGAGCCGATCATCAGCCGCTCCACGTCGGAGGCGCTCTGCAGGAAATAGCCCGTGTAGACGGTCAGGTGGCGCTCGTCCGACTCGAGCCCGCCGGTGCGCCGCTCGGCGTTGGCGGTCTTGATGGTCCCGGCGATCTGCTCCAGGGTCACGCCGAATCCGGCGAGCCGCTGGGGCTCCACCTCCACCCGGATCTGCTCCGAGCGCCCGCCCACCACGAAGCCCTGACCCACGTCAGGGATCTGGGCCAGGCTCTGGAGCAGCTTGTGGCCCAGCGAGCGCAGGGCCGCGTCGTCGATGATGTCGGACCAGAGGGTCAGGGTCACCGAGGGCACGTCGTCGATCCCCTTGGGCCGCACCAGGGGCGGCAAGGCCCCCGGGGGCAGTGCCTGCTGGTTGGCTTGGAGCTTGTCGTGGACCTTCACCAGGGAGGGGCCCATCAGCTCCCCCACCTGGAACTGGACGGTGATGATGCCCTGGTCGCGCTCGCTCGCGGAGTAGACGTGCTTGACACCGGGGAGCTCGGAGAGGAGCCGCTCAAGGGGCTCCACCGCGAGGCTCCCCACCTGCTCCGTGGAGGCGCCCGGAAACTGGACGAAGACGTCGATCATAGGGACCGAGATCTGGGGGTCCTCCTGGCGGGGCGTCACCACCAGCCCCAGAAGACCCATCCCCAGCATGGCGAAGAACAGGAGCGGAGACAGGGGCGAGTGGATAAAGGTCTTCGCCATCCAGCCGGCAAGTCCTAGGCCCTGATGGTGTCCGCTGGAGGCCTCCGGGGACGGGGAGTGGGTGTCTGACATGGAATCAGTCGCCTAACTGGAGATGAGTGAAACCCGGGAGCCGTGAGACCGAAAAAGGGGGGCGTCGGCCTGCAATGGCCGGCGCCCCCCGAGATCAAGCAGCGGCCGCGGTCGTCGGGACTCGAGTGGCGTCGGCTAGGGCTCCTGAGGTGGCCGCAGCAGGATCCGCTCGCCCCCCTGGAGTCCGGTCAGCACGGTGACGGTATCGCCGAATTGCTCCCCCAGGCGCAGCAGGTTCAGCCGCGGCTTCTCCTGGGCGTCCAGCACATAGACCATGGGCAGGCCGCCCCTGTGGATCACCGCCGAGGCCGGGATTACGGGCAGGGATCCCTGATCCGACAGGGGCTGGGGGATCAGCACCTCGGCGTACATGCCGGCCTTGGCGGGGGCCCCGGGCTGGAGGTCGAGCTTGACCCGCACCGTGTGACGGGTGGGGTCCGCCATGGGGAAGACCTGGGCGACCCGGGCCATCACGACGGTCTCCATGGGGTCGTCGAGCTTGACCCGCGTCGTGAATCCGGGCTGCAGGGGGGCGGAGAGACGGGTCGGCACGTCCACCTGGGCCTGAAGCTGACCCATATCCGCAAAGGCCAGGAGCGGCTGGCCGGGCTGTACCGTGTCACCCTTGTTCACGTGCTTACGCACGATGTAACCGTCGAAGGGGGCGACGCTACGCACGTCCTGAAGTTTGGCATCGATCTCCTTTAACTGGGCCTGGGCCGCGATAAGGGCCCCCTGGGCCTGCTCGATCTGGGTCCCGTACTGGTGCAGGGTGGCGTCGCGCTGGACCCCCGTCGGCTTGTTGTCCCCGAAAAAGGGCATCGGCATCATCTGGCTCATCATGTTGCCGCCCTGGGGGGTCGGGTCCTTGCGCTCCCGATGGTACTGGACCTCCGCATTACGGTACGCGGCCTCGGCGTTGCGGATCTGGGCCAGCGCCGCCGCCCGTTTGGCGCGCATCTCGGTGTCGTCGATGACAGCGAGCACCGCGCCACGCTTGAAGAAGTCACCCTCGGTCCCGGCGATGAGCTGGACGGCACCCGGCATCTGGGCGGTGAAGGTGATCTCCTGGGTGGGCACTACGGTCCCGCCAATGGTGGTGTCGCCACCGACCGGGCGGCGCTCGACCAGAACCCAGGCTGGCCCCGTGCCCGCCGGGGGTGGGATGATCTGAGCACCGGCAGGCGGCTGGCCGGCACCGATCCCGGGCTGCATCAAGAACGGCGGCGGGGACTCCTGTGCGTGAACGGGGGCGGCGACTGGAGAGATCAGGAGTGAGCTCGCCGCGGCCAGGGCGGCGAAACTGGGCAGCAAGCGGGGAATTTGGCTTCTCATCGTCCTCGGTCATCTCTTATTCGGGCGGTGCGCGTCACGAGCGGGCGGGCGGTGCGGGGTCCTCGCAGGGGCGCGAGAATAGCACAGCCCGCGCGAGCCAGGGTCGCGCGGGCTGTGGCCTCCTCCTCCATCCGCGTGATCAGGACTCGGCGACCCGGGATCGCCCCTTCCCCTCCTCCAGGTCCTCATAACCCGTCACCATGGCCTTGAGGTATGCATACCAGGGATCGCCCGTGGTGACCGCCATGTAGACGTGGCCGATGATGAACACCAGCATGCCGAAGGCCGCCGCCACGTGAACCAAGGCGACGAGCTCCAGCGGTAGCATGCCCCCCAGGGCCGTCTCTTTCCAACTGGTGTAGAAGAGGAGCAGGAGCCCGGAGGTCCAGAGGGCCGGGGCGATCAGCACCTTGAACCCTAGGTAGGCGAGGCGCTGCAGGGGATTGTGCTTGGCGGCCCGGGTGGTGGTGTAGGGCTTGGCCTCCCCCGAGAAGATCCCGTAGGCATAGTAGAGGACCATGGGCACCAGACCCTTGGTGGTCGGCACATACTGGCGCCACTCCCCCGTGGTCAGGTGCCAAAAGATGGCCAGCACCCAAAGGCCGATCAGGGTCCAGGCCAGGATCTGATGGGTCTCGTAGGCCCGTTCGAAGCCCAGAACCTGATAGGTGCCGTGGATCTCGAAGCCCGTGAAGAGCATCCCGAAGATCAGGGCCATCTGGGACCAGTGCCAAAAGCGCTCGAAGCCGGTGAAAAGTTTGACTTGGCTCATGACTGACCCTCCTCAGGCCTGACGCTTACGGGTGACGAGTCGGACCAAGCCGTGCAACAGCACGCCGGCCAGGGTGGCCAGTACAAGGAGCCAGCCGATGCGGTCGATCCAGGGATTGGCATCGCGTCCCGGCATATAGAACCCCGTGAGCGTGGCGAGCCGCCCATCCTTTGAATGGCAGTCGGCGCAGCCCAGGGCCTGCTCCTTCGGGGGCACCATGTGGGTGATGGGCCAGTACATCAGGGTGTCGGCGAAGCCGTACTCGCCGCTGTAGTCGGCAGTCGTCTGGCCGACCCGCTTAGCCTCCTCCATGCCGGCCTTGACCGCCTTGTCCCAGTCGAAGGTCTTCCAGTACGCGGCGTCATCCTTGCCGAACAGGTGACCCACCACCAGGATGTCGTTCCCCTTGTCGTAGGGCTGGCGTCCGCGCATCACCTTGAAGGGCCAGATGCGGGCCTTGGGGTCGTCGTAGCCGCCGGATATCCGGTTTAGCTCGGTGCGCTCGCCGGGGTCGATGGTCTCCCCCAGCAAGGTGTAGCGCACGCTGCCGTCGAACCAGTAGTACTCGGGCGCCAGGTTCTCGCCCCACTCGAAGGTCCCCTTCATGCCGTCGTAGACCACCAGGTCCCCCTGCTTCTCGACCACGGGCTTGCCCTGGGCGTCGAGCCGCCCGGCGGTGGACCAGTCCCAGTAGGTCTTGGTGGCGCGGCCCCCGCGGGCAAACTCCGGGATGTGGCAGGTCTGGCAGGCCACCTTGTCCACGTGGGTGTTGAGCTTGTCGCCGATCCCCGCCTGGTGGGGCGTCAGTCCGTGACAGGACTCGCAGGCCGGCCTATTGCTCTCCTGGCCCGGCAGGCTGATGCCGGTCTCTGCCTTGGCCTTCATCAGGTAGCGGCTGCCGGCCTGATCGTGGCTCTTGAACTCATGGCAGGTGGAACAGCTGTAGTTGAGACCCGCCGGGGACATGTGCACGTCCACCGCCTGGGGCGGGGCCGTGAGAGAGCTGTCCATGTCCCCATGCTTCACCGCCTCCCCGCCGCCGCCCTTGAAGTGGCAGGCCCCGCAGCTCTGGCGGCTGGTTTTGCCAACGCCCTGGGCAACCTTGGCCAGGTCGGGCGCCTTGATGACCTTGCCCTGGAAGGGGGTGTCCTCGTAGGGGGGGTGGCCCGCCCCGGTGGGGAACTTCACATAGGTCCCAGTGGTGTCGTGGCACACCAGGCAGTCGACGTTCTCCTCGACCGCGAAGTCGAAGCTCGCGTCCTTCCAGCCGTAGCCCACGTGGCAGCTCGTGCAGCGGGCATAGTTGGCGGTGAGGCTCAGGCAGTAGTTGTTCACCACCCAGCGCTTGCCCAGGCGCTGGCCCGTCTGGGGCTGATCCAGGTTCCAGGTCCAGTGGATGCTCCTGTGGACCTGCTTGGCCGCCTCGGTGTGGCATTGGAGGCAGGCCCGGGTCACGTCAGGGCCGGTGGCGAAGGGTCCCGCCAGTTCCTCGAACTTGCTGTGATCGGCGGTGGATGTGGCGGCGGGCTGATCAGCCCAGGCGACTGCCGCCCCGGCCAGCCAAAGGCAGGCGGCAAGGACCGACGACCAGGCCCACGGGGAAGGGAATCGCATCACAGGACACACTCCTTTTGGCGGTTGGCGGCTTGACGGGATTGGCACGCGGAACCTCGGGGCTCGGGAGACCCCTCGTTGCCGACCGGACCCGTCTTGTTGTTGCGGACCAGGCCGCGCGTGGCGCCCTGATCTCGGCTCCTGAGTAGAACCGAAACCCGCCCCCGATACGCTGCTTTGGATCAAAGAGCCGCGCGATCCTGGGGACCCGCAGAGCCAGGGTGGGCCCTGGAGAACGAACTCAGGGCTCAAGATCGGAGGACCCACTGGGACAGGATTAACAGGCTCCCACAGGATTTACAGGAGAGGGAGGGCGTGACCTCATCATCGAACATCCTGTCAATCCTGAAAAATCCTGTTGATTCTTGGACTGACTCTTAGGCCTGATTGGCGTCACTTCGCGGCCCTATGGGTCCTTTTCCCTAGCGGTGGGCGAGCCGCTCCACGAGAGCGATCGCCCGGTCTAGGAAGGCGGAGATCTCCCGTGGTGGCATTCGCTCCGAGAGGCGATAGATCAACCACTGGTCTCCCCGCCCCTCCATGAACCAACCGCGGTCCGCAACCCAGGCATCGATGACCCGGGGCGTAAAGACGCGACGCATGGCCGCCTGGTCCCGGACGAAGAGCAGGTAGCGGTCGTCGAAGTCTCCTCGCCCATCGAAGGTGAGCCGGTGCAGGGCGAGCCGGGCCCCCACCCGCCGCAGCACCTGCCGGGTGGGACTGAGATCGAAATCCGGCAGGACCTGACCGGGCCTATGGAGCCACACCACGGTCTGCATGCGATTCTCCACCTGCCCCACATCCGCGACGGGGAGGTCGCGGCTGCCCTCCTCCCCCTTCTCCGCGGGATAGGCGAAATCGAACAGGGACACCCGGTAGCCGGCGCGCTCACCCTCCATGCGATTCTGGATCAGGGGTGGGCCCTGGGTGAAGAGATAAAAGCCGGCGCCGTCGCGGACGCTCGGCAACTGGTGCTGGCCTGGGGTGAACTCGAAGCCAAGCCCGGCGGCCACCCGCGCCAGGGACTGGCGTCGCTGGCCCTCCAGATAGAGCGCCGCCCCGAGGATCAGGAGGGCCACCGCCGCGAAGATCCAGGTCCCCATGCGACGCCGCACCGCCTCAGACCCCGTCCGTCCCCTGCCCCGG
>JBGSUY010000291.1:0-2718 GCA_041753195.1 Chromatiaceae bacterium | reverse complement strand
GGCCGCGGAGCTGCGCGCCGAGCACGCCCGGCTCGCCCAGCTGCGCGAGGCCAACGGGATCAGCGCGACCCCGCGCTACACCAACCCCAAGCGCATCACGGTCCACATCTCCTCGCCCCAGCTCGCCCAGTACACGGCGCTGATCGAGGAGCTCGATCGTCTGATGACGGTCCTGGACGCCCTCTGGCTCACCGGCGTGCTCACCAACAAGCAGCGCGCCGACGGCGCCTACCAGTGGCGCACGCGGGTCCTGCGCACCGGGCGGGAGATCATCGAGATCGAACGGCGGGCACGGGCATCGGCCGAGAAGCGGGGGAAGGGAGAGGAGCTGGAGGGGGTGGAAGGCTCAGTCGTCGCGCAGGAGGTGTCCCCCCAGGGGGATGACCCTGCCGAGCTGCCAGGCGTGGCAGACGCGCAGTCGTCGGGGCAGGAGTCGGACTGATGACTCGGCGAGGCCAGTACCCTCTCACCCCGGCGTCCGTTGAAGTTTGATCCGGTCCCAGCAAACAGGAAGGACAGGACCCTAATCCCACCGATGCAAGAGCAGCGCTGGCCTCATTCAGGTCGAGGCGAGAATGGCGAACGGAGAAAGCGCGATGTCGTTTAACTTGTCCATCCCCACCCGCAAGTACATTCGGGCTCAAGATCTGGCTACTCGACTGGCGGTGCACCGTACTACCCTCTGGCGCTGGGTCCAGGACGGCCACTTGCCGCCCCCGGTTCGCTTAGGGCCGAACACCGTAGCCTGGGATTGCACTCAGATCGATGCTTGGCTCGCCGAGCGCACAGGCCGCGTGGATGGCGGCGACGCGTGAGCGACGCCCAGCTGATACCGGATACCTTGTGGCAAACAACTGCGAACCGTGCGGCGATTTGCTCTTGGCTGCAGTAAGCCCACCGCCAAAAGCGTCAAGTTGACGATCGGGACGTGGTTCCCCCCGGTCGGGGTGGCAACCTCCGTACCTTCAAAGGGGCTTGACGCTATCCCGGGCGGGCCATTGCGACGGCGCTAGAGCTGCGGTCTGGAGCTGGGCTGGGCAGCCTTCTGCTGGGGCTGAACGACCCCAGGGTGATTCTGCACGAGCTCCTCCAAGTGTGCGCCGAGTCGCTCGAACGCATCACGACGCTCGGGGAGGTATTCGGCGCGCTGATAGACGGCCACCATTCGGTGGGTCTCCGTGTGGTTCAAGCACTTTTCAATCACGGCGGGTAGGACGCCGAGTCCTTGCATTAGCGTCGCGGCGGAGCGTCTCAGATCATGAGCTGTCCAGAGGCCACCGGGCAGGGTAAGTGCCCGGGCATGCTTTTTGGTGCGCTTACTTAGCGGCTCGCTTCGCCCGGGGATTTCCGCGACCCGTTGGCGGTCTTTTAGCAGGCGGGCCATGGCCTTCTTGTCTACTGGCCGCGCGCGCGGTTTATCGTCGCCTGGGTGTACCACTGCCCGTCCGGCGATCACCCACTCATTCTCCTCCAAGGCGAGCAACCTGCGGAATTGGCTGAGTGCAAACGGGGAGAGGTGCACCAAGTGGCCGCGCCCGTTCTTGGAGTTCTCTGCTGGGATCCGCCACTCCCCTCGATCGAAGTCCACATCGCCCCAGCGGGCGTGCAGAAGTTCTCCAGCCCGGGCGGCGGTTGCCAGCAACACCCAGATTGCCGGCGGCGCCCACTCCGGGAGACCGGCTGCGGGTAGCCGGCGGGCCAGTTCGCGCAATTCGTCATTGGAGAGCACCCGCTCCCGGGCGCGATTTGTCGGGATGCTGGCCTTCTTCAGAGCCGACGTGGGGTCGTTCTCCAGATAGCCTCGGGCCATGCCCCAGCGGCTCATCTGGCGGAGGTAGACGAGCAGGAGTGCGGCCACACGGGGCGCCCCCCGTTCGAGGGCGCTGTCAACCACGCGGGCCACGTGAGCTCGGCTGAGCTCTTCTGCGGGCAGGTCCCCGAGGATAGGGAGGATGTCCTTATCGAAGTAGCGACGGGGCTCTGCGCCACCGTCCTTGTAGGCACGTCTGAGGTGTAGCCGATCCCACTTCTCGAACAGCCCTCGAACCGTCAGTTTGGCCTCCGCTGCCGCCTTCTCTCGGGCGCCCTGAGCCTTTGCGTCACGGGCAGCTTCACGCGGGTCCACGCCTCGGCGCACCAAGTCTCGCGCCCGGTCACGTAGCTCGCGCAGCTCGGCCAGACTTTTGTCAGGCCAGCTGCCGAGGCGCATATCGACGCGGATGTCCCCGAGGCGGAATCGGTACGTGAACCGCGCAACCCGCCCGCTGCGCGTCTCGATGACGATGGCCCGCAGGCCTCCCCCGTCCAGTGCCAGGGCTTTGCCATCCGAGAGGCGAACCCGCTTAAGTCCAGTGTCGGTGAGCTTGTTCTCGCCGCTTCTCGACGGCATATCTCTGTCCCTCCAATCGCCAGCTTCAGTCCGGCCAGTCTCTAGTGTTACTCTTCCTTGCTGGAGAACACTTAGCCTGGGTACAGACGAACCTGTCCGCATCGCTGGAGCACCTTGTCGCCGATTTTTGTGTCCCCCTTTGTGTCCCCCCAGAGGAAGCGATAACAGGTGCAACAGTATGCGACAAGTCGAAACACAATGGTACCGTAACTAGATGTTATAATAGTGAAACTTGAGCTGAAACGCTACAGGATAGAACCGGGTGAAACCGAAAAAAACCTGAATGGGGTTCAGGTGGTCGGAGGTTCAAATCCTCTCGCCCCGACCAA
>JBGSUY010000290.1:0-2267 GCA_041753195.1 Chromatiaceae bacterium | reverse complement strand
TCTGCCTCGCGGGTGGTGGTCCCCGGCTCCCGGGTGGTCCCGCTGGGGGATGCCATCGCCGAGGAGGGCGTGCTGCTCGCCCTGACGGCGACCGCCTACCATGCCGTCTCGGCCCCTCAGGCCAGGCAGCCGGGGCTCATCGTGGGTCACGGCGTGCTCGGTCGTCTAATCGCTCGTCTGGCCTTGTTGATGGGTGGCGAGCCGCCGGTGGTCTGGGAGACGGACCCGGAACGGTCCCAGGGGGCTCAGGGTTACGCGGTCATGGACCCGGGCCAGGACCCGCGTCAGGACTATCAGGCGATCTACGACGTGAGCGGGGATTCCGCACTCATCGACACCCTCATCGCCCGCCTGGCACCCGGGGGCGAGATCACCCTCGCCGGTTTCTACAGTCAGCCCTTGAGCTTCTCCTTCCCGCCCGCCTTCCTCCGGGAGGCCCGGCTGCGCGTCGCCGCGGAATGGCGCGAGCCGGACCTGCGGGAGGCGAAGGGGCTGATCGAATCAGGCCAGCTGTCGCTCGATGGCCTCATCACCCACCGGCACGTGGCAACCGACGCCGAGTCCGCCTATCGGACCGCCTTCGAGGACCCGCGCTGCCTCAAGATGATCCTCGACTGGAGGGCCTGCGCGTGACCATCTCAATCGGACCAGATCAAGCACCCGTCGCCGTCGGGGCGCAGGTGGAGGGAGCCAGAGCGGCGCGCGCCGCGGCGACCCCCGTGCCGACACCCCTGTCGACCCAGGGCGCCGCCCTGGTGGCCGCCCCCTTGCCCCTGCGCCAAACCCAGATCGTCGCGATCTACGGCAAGGGCGGGATCGGCAAGAGCTTCACCCTGGCCAACCTGAGCTACATGATGGCCCAGCAGGGCAAGAAGGTCCTGCTCATCGGCTGCGACCCCAAGAGCGACACCACCACCCTGCTCTTCGGCGGGCGCGCCTGCCCCACCATCATCGAGACCTCGTCGCGGAAGAAGGCGGCCGGTGAGCCGGTGCGTATCGGCGACGTCTGCTTCAAGCGAGACGGCGTCTTCGCCATGGAGTTGGGGGGGCCCGAGGTGGGCCGCGGCTGCGGTGGGCGCGGGATCATCCACGGGTTCGAGCTCCTAGAGTCGCTCGGTTTCCATGAGTGGGACTTCGACTATGTCCTGCTGGACTTCCTGGGGGACGTGGTGTGCGGCGGCTTCGGCCTGCCCATCGCCCGCGATCTCTGCCAGAAGGTCATCGTGGTCGCCTCCAACGACCTGCAGTCGCTCTATGTGGCGAACAACGTCTGCAGCGCCGTGGACTACTTCCGCAACCTGGGGGGGAACGTCGGCGTGGCGGGGATGGTGGTCAACAAGGACGATGGCACCGGCGAGGCCCACGCGTTCGCGGCGGCGGTGGGTATCCCCGTGCTGGGCAGCATCCCGGCCAACGAGGATATCCGCCGCAAGTCCGCGAGCTACCAGATCATCGGCGAGCCCGGCGGCACCTGGGGACCCCTCTTCGAATCCCTGGCCACCAATGTCGCGGAGGCCCCGCCCCAGCGTCCGACGCCCTTGAGTCCAGACGGCCTGCTCGATCTCTTCAAGGGGGAGGACGTCGGGCGCAACGTGGTGCTGGATCCCGCCACCCCAGAGGACATGCGCGGCAAGAGCTTCGTGCCAAAGCCGTCCCTGGAAGTGATCTACGACGAGGTCTAGGGGCAGCGGACCATGAGCCAGAACCCAGCCCAGACCCAGCCCCCCCGCCCCATAGAGTTGGGCGCCGTGCGGATCGGGAGCCGCGCCCCGGCGCCGGAAGCAGTACCCAAGGCCTGCGCCTCCGGGGCCCACGACCAGCCCCAGAGCATGTGCCCGGCCTTCGGGTCCCTGCGGGTGGGCCTGCGCATGCGCCGCACGGCGAGCGTCCTGGTGGGCTCCGCCTGCTGTGTGTACGGTCTGACCTTCACCTCCCATTTCTACGGGGCAAGGCGCAGTGTCGGCTATGTCCCCTTCGACTCCGAGACCCTGGTGACCGGCAAGCTGTTCGAGGACGTGCGCGACGCCGTACACAGCCTCGCCGACCCGGAGCGCTACGACGCCCTGGTGATCATCAACCTGTGCGTCCCCTCGGCCTCAGGGGTGCCCTTGAGGCTCCTGCCGGATGCGATCAACGGGGTACGGGTGATCGGGATCGACGTGCCTGGATTCGGGGTGCCCACCCACGCGGAGGCCAAGGACGTGCTGTCCGCCGCCATGCTGCGCCGGGCGCGCCTGGAGGCGGAGCAGGGCCCGGTGCAGGCGCCC
>JBGSUY010000289.1:0-6949 GCA_041753195.1 Chromatiaceae bacterium | reverse complement strand
CGATTGATTTTGAATAAAAGAACTGCGGCGTTTCAGCGACTGAAAGGCAGGCACTGGACGTTATTCAGTGAATGCTAATATTGCGACGCGCATTCGTGGTCGCTTATATACTAACGCTCGCAGAAGTACAAAACTTCAGATATAAAGAACAATAGGTTATAATAATATCATCGGCTGTTATGGTAAGGCAGGGTTGGTGCTGCAGTCTCAGAACACACTGATCCCGGTGCTGCCGGGGTGGTTTCCCTGGGTCGGTGCCAAGGGCGCCATCGCGCGGCTGGCCGCCGTCGGCGGGGCGACCCCCGGGGCTGACCCGGCTTCATGGCGCCTCAACCGCGGATGAAGGACATGAACTCGGAACGCGTGCGGGGGTCGGTCTCGAAGGTTCCGCGCATGGCGCTGGAGACGGTGGTGCTGCGCTGCTTCTGCACGCCGCGCATCATCATGCAGGTATGGCTGGCCTCCATCACAACCGCCACACCATGGGCGCCGAGGTGCTCCATCATGGCGTCCGCCACCTGATTGGTGAGGCGCTCCTGGACCTGGAGCCGCCGTGCGAAGACATCCACCACCCGCGCTATCTTGGACAGCCCCACCACCCGGCCGTTGGGCAGGTAGCCCACGTGGGCATGGCCGAAAAAGGGCAACATGTGGTGCTCGCACATGGAGTAGAACTCGATGTCGCGCACCACCACCATCTCCTTCACGTCTTCCTCGAAGACGGCCTTCTTGATGATCTCCTCGGCGGAGAGCTGATAGCCGCTGGTCAGGAAGTCCATGGCCTTGGCGACCCGCAAGGGCGTGCGGAGCAGGCCCTCCCGGTAAGGGTCCTCGCCGATCTCCTGGAGCATGGAGCGCACCAGGGCCTCCTTCTTGGGGTCGTAGATCTCGTCGTCCGATTGGGCGTCGAAGCTCGCCGCATAGTGAGCGTGGGCCAGTACATTGGAGAGCTTGGCTTTCTCTGACATGGGGGTTCCTGCCTTTGTCTGGGGTTCAGCCGCGGACGGCCGTTGCACAATTTCCGACCTGGACAGTGGGGGTTCGGGCGCAAAAAGAAACCACTGCGGAGCGACCGATCAGCGCCACGACTAGCGCAGCACCAGGGCGATGCCGCTGCCTAGCAGCAAGACCCCGATCAGGCGCCGGAAGGTCACCTCGGAGAGGTTGGTGTGCACATGGTGTCCGGCATAGAGACCCACGGCCACCAGGGGCAGGGCCCCGGCGGACAGCAGCAGGGTCTCGCGGGTAAAAAAGCCCGAGACCACATAGCCGATGATGCGGGTGCTGCCCTCGATGAGGAAGATGGTGGCCGCTGTGGCTCGGAACTGCGCCTTGGCGGGCCCCCAGAGCTGGAGGTAGGCCACGTAGAAGGGGCCGCCGGTGCCGAACAGGGTGCCGACCAGGGCACCTAGGCCACCCAGGGGTGCGGCGCGACCGGCCGCCTCAATCCGTCCCGGGTGCAGGTCCGCCAGGGTGTAGAGGGCGTACCCGATGACGAAGACGCCGAGGGCCTGGGTCAGGAGCCCCGGGTCCAACCGCTGAAACAGATAGAGGGCCATGAGCACCCCCGCCAGCATGAAGGGCAGCAGGGGCCAGAGGCTCCGCCAGAGGATGGCCCGGCGGTCGACGATCCCCTGGGAGGCCGAGGCCAGATAGTCCGTCAGCGCCACCGCCGGCACCACCAAGGGGAGCGGCAGCACCAAGGCGAGCAGAGGGATGGCAATGAGACCTGAGCCGAACCCCGCGATGCCCCGGATGAAATAGGCCGCGAGCACGAATCCGGCGCACAGGGCGAGGGCGGCCGGCGTGAGCTCTGGGACCAAGTGAGGGATTCCTGGCTGGGGTGGTCGGGGGTCGAGGGCCGGCGATTGTGTCGGACCCGCGGCCGGCCTGTCGAGTGGGGTCGCGTCCAGACTGGGTAGTGAGCGACTTCAATGTCACCCAGTCGGAGTCTGATGGGCGGCAGCAGGTGCTCATCTGCTGCGAGGACGGCGGCGACTTCCCCGGCGACTGGGTTGATCTAAGGATCACCGTGGAGTGGGCGGCCTGACCGCTGGGTCCAACCCGCCGGCAAAGGCCTCCGCCCGCCGGGCAATCTCCCGGGTGAGTCCCTTGAAGATCACCCGATGGGCGGGCTCCATGGACAGCCAGTACAGGAGGCCCCAAACCCCGGCAGGGTGCCAATAGGCGGTGGCGGTGACGCGGGTTCGGTTGTGTTGCAGGGGCTCGATCTCGAGCTCGAGTACTCCGGCCCCAGGGGCCCGCATGCCGAAGGCCAGTGTGAGGCGCCGCTCGGGCTCGATGCCGATCACCTCCCAGGAGTCGATCCGGTCCCCGACCCGCAGCTCCGTGGGGTGACGGCGGCCGTGCCTCAGACCCTGGCCCCCCAGGGCCCAGTCGATGACCTCCCGCAGGGTCCAGAGCCCGTTGAGGAAGTAGTAGCGGTTGTCGCCGCCGATGGCGGCGACCACGGACCACACCGCCGAGGCGGGGGCCTGGGCGATCGCGCTGCCCCCGGCCCGCTTGGCGTAATAGGCGTAGTCCAGCCGACCCTTGCGCATGTTGAAGGCTCCTTCGGTCCAACGGGCCTGGACCTCTGCGTTGCGTTCCGCGGCGAAGGCCGCCTCCACGGACTCCCGAAAATCCAGCAGTCGCTGGGGCACCAGGGCCCGCAGGGCTTCCGGGTGGGCGTTGAAGTCGTGCTTGAGCCCCTCGATCAGGGCCCGGGCGATGGGCGTGGGCACCGAGGTCACGAAGCGCAGCCAGTAGGCCGAGAGCTTGGGCGAGAGCACCGGCACCGGGATGATCCAGGGGGGCCGGCGACCCGCCGCCTCCGCCAGGATCCGCATCATGGCCTCGTAGGTCAGCTCCTCGGGACCTGCCGCGTCGTAGATACCCCCGGCGGTCTCCGGCAGGGCCGGCGCCCGCACCAGGTTCTCCAGCAGGTTGTCCAGGGCGATGGGCGGCGACTTGGCCCGCACCCAGCGGGGCGTGATCATCACCGGCAGGTGGTAGACCAGGTCCCGCATCACCTCGAAGGCGGCGGAGCCCGGCCCCACGATGATCCCGGCCCGGATCTCCGTCACTGGGACGGGTCCGCGGCGCAGCACCTCGCCGGTCTCCCGCCGGGAGACGATGTGCTCGCTTTTCGCATCCTCCGGCACCAGCCCACCCAGGTAGCAGATGCGCGCAACCCCGGCCTCGGCCGCCGCCTGGGCGAAGTTGGCGGCGGCCTCCAGGTCCAGGCGCCCGAAGTCGCGCCCCGCGGCCATGGAATGGACCAGGTAATAGGCGATGCCTGTGCCTTCCAGGGCGGCCGGCAGGCTTGCCGGGTCCAGGGCGTCGGCACCGATCACCTCCACCCCCGACCAGCCTCGGGATTCCAGGGCACGGGGCTGACGGGAGACCACCCGAAGGGGCACTCCGCTGGCTAGGAGTCGCGGGACCAGATAGGTCCCGATATAGCCGCTAGCCCCGAAGACCAGTCGGGGACGCTCGTCAGCCTGCACCCCGCCCTCCAACCCCCGACCGGAGGGGATCCACCCTGAGGCCCGCGTAGATGTCGCCAGAGTTGACCGACTCTGGCTGCACGAGGAGCCAGCGCCGGATGCCTCGGGCATCCGTCCAGCCCCCGTCACGCGGGCCCCACGTCAGTTGCTGGGACTCGCCGACGGCGACGTTGAATCGGCTATAGCCGAGGTCACCGCACCGATCGATGGCCTCCAGGGCCACCGTGCGCTGTATGGTGGTGAACTCGAAGGAGAGGGCGGGAACGGGGCGGCTTAGACCCTCGAGGACCTCCGCCTCCAGTCCCTCTACGTCGATCTTGATGAAGGCCGGCTCCCCATGGACGTCGATCAGCCGATCGAGGGTGGTTACCGGGACCCGAATTCGGCGCGTCCACTGCTGGCCCCGCCATGCGGTAGCCCCGCGGGCCGCCGAGATCAGCTCTGTGGACAGGGTGGAGACGGTGGGGTTGCGCGGATTCAGATGGAGTTCGGCGGAACCGGGTTGACCGCCCACCGCCGTCTCCTCGATGACCACCTGTCGATCCCATCGGTGGATCAGGCGGAGGGTTCGGGCGAGGGCCGGTTGGGGCTCCACCGCCAATACCCTAGCGCCCAGGCGGCGAAAGCAGGCCACTCGATCACCGACGTGGCTGCCGATGTCGAAGGCGAGGTCGCCGGCCTGGATGAAGCATCCATAGAGCCGGTCCATTGCGTGCTGCCGGGCGCGGGCCTCGGCGCCAAGGCGGTAGATCCGCAGGGAGCGCAGGAGACCGCCGAGGGTCTCTAGGTCCAGTCGCGCTGCCGTCCTGGTGCTCACGCCTCGTGCTCAGTCCACCGACTCGGTCACCGCGTCCAGTCGCCCGCCGCGGGTACCTTCCCCCTGACGTATCGCCTCGAGGGCCGGCAGGCCGAGGGAGCGGATCAAGGGGCTCGGCTCCGTCTCTTCCGGGATGCGCCAGAGACCGAGCCGCGTCATGGCCAGGCCCAGGGCGGGGGAGGAGCTGAGCACCGCCAGTGGCACCGCGATCAGGGCCCCGACGAAGAAGGGTGAGAGCCACATCGCCGCTGCCCCTGCCGTCGCGCCGAGCCACAAGAATGCGGCCGATCCTACCAGGGTCTGAGGCCACAGACGGCGCAGGGCGAGGCCCCATCCCACCCGATGGGCGGTACGCCGCTGGGGTTCCCACACCAGGGCCCGCCCGAAGGGCAGGCCAGCCATGAAGATCGTGTGGGCAATCGCCATCACGGGTGCCAGCAGGGTGGAGAACAGCACCTCGGTCAGGAGGCCCCCGATCATCCGGGGGGCGCCACCGAAGACCCTCCGCCCCTCGGGCCGCAGCAACAGATCCCCCAAGGTGGCGAGCTTGGGGGCGAAGACCATGGTCAGGATGATCGCGAATAGGATCGAGCCCCAGGCCGGATCCAGGAGAGCCTCTCCCGGTTCCGCCAGACCTAGGCGCAAGGCCCCCAGTACCATGAGGAGGACCCAGGCGGGGGAGCTGACGAAGAGCAGGATCGCCAGCAGGAGCTGCACCCGGCTTACCGGCTGCAGCGCGGGCAGCCCGAGCAGGCGCAAGTACTGCAGGTTGCCCTGGCACCAGCGCAGGTCCCGGCGGATAAACTCCAGTAACGTAGGCGGGTTCTCTTCCCAGCTGCCGCCCTCTATCGGCAATACCCGCACCTCATAGCCCGCCCGCCGCATCAGGGCCGCCTCCACCTGGTCATGGCTGAGGATCCAGCCCCCCAAGGGTGGGCGGCCGGGCAAGACCGGCAGCTCGCAATGATCACGAAAAGGCGCTACCCGAAACAAGGCGTTGTGTCCCCAGTAGGGTCCGCAGTCGCCTTGCCACCAAGCGCTTCCCAGGGTGTAGGAGCGCATGCCAAGACGCATGCCGAACTGGAACGGGCGGGCGAAGGCGCTGGTGCTTGGGAGGCCTACCGCCAGCGTTTGGAGGAGGCCGAGCCGGGGCCTCAATTCCAGGGTGCGGACCAGATCGAGGATGGTTTCGGGCGCCATCAGGCTGTCGGCGTCCAGGACCAGTGCGTAGTCGAATTCAGCACCTGGCCCGGTTAAGAAGTCGCGGATGTTACCGGCCTTGTAGCAGGTGTTCTGCGGACGACGGCGGTAGTGGACCGCCAGGCTACCCGCCCAGCGGTCCGCTAGGCTCCGGGCGACGGCCTCCTCAGCCGCGATGTACTCCTCCCAGTCGGAGTCACTCAGAATCCATACTTCGAAGCGCTCCCCCTGGGCCTGGGCCAAGATCCCCGCGATCATCCGGTCGAGTTTGCGGCCTACGGCGACTGTGTCCTCGTTGCGGAGACAGCTCAGGATCGCCGTTCGGCCCCGGATTGGGGCCGGGGGATTGGCCGCGTTCCCGATGCTAGACATTGGAGGCTGGCCCCGCAGGAGCACCATGCCGATTAGGGCGTTCCAGAAGCCAATGGCGGTCCAGGGCAGGGTAAGCGCGAAGCAGACGAGGATCAGGGCGTCCCAGCCGTCGATCCCGCCGGGACTGAGCGTCGCGGCCATGAGCCCAACCCCGGCCGCCACCGTGAGGCCGACCAGAAGCGCGAAGAGGACCCGTCGGGGGCGATAGCGCTCGGATTGGGTGCCAAGGAAGGAGTCGAAGGACATGGCGAATCCTGGGAACAACGTAAGTTTTATGGAAAACCCATTCGGCCAGGCCAATATCTGGACACTGGTGGATCCGCGCAAGGGCGCGGGCCTTGGCTATGCGGATTGTCACAGGGGCCGTCGTGGAGTCATCGTCAGCAGTTCGCAACTTGGATTCGGGGGAGGATCGCGCTGCCGAGGCAGGTACCTGGTCCCTAATCCGACGGCTAGCCCGGCATGCCCGCCTCGCGAGCTTCGATGCGCGGCGTGTCCAATGGGTACGCTTTAAGCCGGACGGCGATCTGGTCCCCGTGGGGGCCGGGGAACCGCGCGGGGGCGACTGGGCCTGGCGGCCAGATTGCGGCTGGCTCACATCTAACACCCACCGGGACCCGTCAGTGCAGGCCCTGCTCGATCTCTATCTGCCGCTGTGCGGGCCGGAGCCGGAGGGGATTCGAGTCGTTGGGCACCTGGGTCAGAGCCTGGACGGCTTCATCGCCACCGGTTGCGGCGACTCCTTCTATGTCACCGGGCCCGAGAACATCCGGCACCTCCACCGTATGCGGGCCCTGAGCGACGCTATTCTGGTGGGCACCGAGACCGCGGCCTGCGACGATCCGCGGCTCACCACCCGGTTGATCGCAGGGGAGAACCCGGTGCGCGTGATCCTGGACCGCCGGCGCCGTCTACCCCCCGGGCTGCGGGTCTTTACCGACGGGGCCGCGGAGACCCTGCTGTGCTGCGATCGGTCGCTGGTGGGCTCGGGCGAGGAACGCCAGGGCCAGGCTCGGGTGCTTGGCATCCCCTGCCGCGCGGGCCGGCTGGA
>JBGSUY010000288.1:0-5518 GCA_041753195.1 Chromatiaceae bacterium | reverse complement strand
CCGGCGGCCAGCTCCCGCCACAGGCGAGCCTGCCAGCGGGCGTCCGGCCCGGGCTCCGGTTGCTCCCCGGCCTCCCATGCAAGCACCAGATCCGGTCGGTAAACCAGGTACTGGTCGAACAGGTCCGCCACCCGACGGGCCAGTTGGTAGGTCTTGATCTCCCGGGGCTCGCTCGCCAGGTAGCGGGCGGGCCCGCTGAAATCCGGGTCCGAGGCGTGCCCTGGCAGGCGGGCGAAGAGTCGCCAGACGAGTCGCTCCCGGTCCCATTCCGAGCGATCCGGCACCTCGTCGAACCAGAGCCCCAACAGCTCCCAGAAAAAGCGGGCGGGCAGGGGGAACTCCAGGTTGGCGGCGATGCCGGTGCGCAGGGCCATCTCCTGGGCCAGCCAACGGCCCATGCCCGGGTGCTGTACGACGATGCGTTCCGGTGCCAGGGGATCGGCCAGCGGCGTGGCGAGGACCTCAAGCAGGTGGTCCAGCAGGACCTCGAGCCGGTTGCTGTGATGGATCTGGAGCATTGCGCGGGGCGTCGCGGGTGGTTTGGCGGCTATTCTCCACCCCGGGTGGCTCATCCGGCGAGCCCGCCCCGGTCTCTGCATTGGACTCGATCTCCTCGGCCCTTGGCCCTTCGCCCTTCGGGCCTTTACCATTGAACCCCTTCCCACTGGCCAGGCCCAAGCGGCCAGGCCAGCCCCCGATCGAGCCAGACCAGGACCCCCGGAGTCTTCATGCGGAAACGAGAGCTCAGGCGTGTCGAGCAACGCTGGGCGCGGCAGGCCATGTTCGGCCAGCGTCGCCGCCGCTTTCCCTGGAGGGGGATACTCGTTGCACTCGTGCTGGTGGGTCTGGTCGCTGCCCTCACCCAGACGGGCCCGGGTGGTCTGTGGGGGTCTATCCAGTCCTGGGTGCCGGCCCCAGAAGCGAACCGGGAGCCCAGGACCGACCCGAATCTACTGCCCCTGCCCCCGCCAGGTCACAATTAGCAAAGTGCCCTTCGGCTGAACAGGGACCCCCAGAGATCAGGTGCCGCCTGGTTCCCTCCCGACCTGAGCCACCCGATCCGCGAGGATCGAGATCAGGCCGGGGTGCTCGCCCACTAAGGGGCTGGGGTGGACGCGGAAACCTGGGTGGGTCCGCCGCGCCGCGGCACAGATCTCGGCGATGTCCCCGC
Source organism: Chromatiaceae bacterium (assembly GCA_041753195.1). Taxonomy (GTDB): domain Bacteria; phylum Pseudomonadota; class Gammaproteobacteria; order Chromatiales; family Chromatiaceae; genus Thiodictyon. The sequence goes on along the minus strand of JBGSUY010000288.1, from coordinate 4,347 downwards.
CGGGACCCCCATGGCGGCCGGGTGCGAGAAAGAGCATCGCTAGGATCACCGGGGTCTCAGGATCGGCTTGCGCCATGTCTTCCAGGACGTCCGCCAAGAGGGGACCGTTGAAGTCGTAGTCGGGTCCGGCTCGGCGCTCCATCACCGCCTCCCGGAGTTCCACCCCCCCGCCCAGGAGCCCCCGCAGCCCTTGGGCGAGCCAGCGACGTACAGCATTAACCTGAGGCAGGGGAGAGCCGTGATCCACTAGCACCACCCGGTGCAGTGGGACCTGCTGTACCCTAGCGGTCGCCCTCACCTGGTCGGCGAGGATCTCGCAAAGGCGGGATTCACCCGCCGTTAGGGGGCAGAGCTCGGGTGCGACGCGCAGCCGAAAGGGGCCAAGCTTCGCCGCCAGTTCGGCGGCAATGTCCGGGATGAATTGGCTGAGGGCACGGCTCGGGCCGAAGAACAGCGGCACGGCCAGGAAGTCCCGCTCCCCCTCGCCCAGGGCCCGGCGGAGAAAAGGTCCCAGGGTGTCGGCCGCGACCCCTCCCAGCGCCTCCGCCGGCACCTTGTCGGCGTGTTGCAGGGAGATGGGATGGACCGCTCGCCCCAGTCGCTCGCCCAGGGCCGACGCCAGCCGGCGCAGGCGAAGGGTGGACCCCGGTCTGGAGGAGCCGTTGTCGATCAGCAGGATGCAGGGCATGGCGCGATGACATTGATTGGCCGAATGCTCCGCAGATGACCGCGGATCGCCCCAATTCAAGCCGCGTTCTTGTCGGAGCGCCGTGACGCGAATACCCACTGCCATGCAGGGCAACCTCAAACCTGTGACGCCCCGGGGCTCAGAGGTTGTGAAAAATCTACTGCGCGCCCCGATCGCGGCGTCGCGTGCTCGTTCGTTCCTCGCCTATCTACCTGATATGTCTCGTCGCTCACTGCGCGGCTCCTTGCGCTCGGGGCTGCTCGCAACGATTTTTTCACAACATCTCAGTGAACGGAGCAGCCCCGGTGCCGGAAGGCCGGGATCGTCCTCGGCAGCACGCCGGTTGCCAGCCTGCCCCGTGAAGGCCCGGATGCGATCCAACCCCCAGATGTCCATCAGTCGCTCGATGCGTCGGCTGTACCCTGGCGCCGTGCTGCTCGCCGCACTCTGGGGCAGCCCAGCGACAGGGGCGCCGGTCCCTTCATCGGCGCAGGATCTTCCAGTGGCAGGCGCGGCCAGTGGCTTGGCGTCAAGCTCGCCGCCGGCTGGCTTCACCAATGCCCCGGCCCAGCAATGGCCCGGGACGGAGGGCCTGGCCCTGAGGTTGCGCAAGCAGGTTCGACTCACCGAGTCGGAACGCGCCGTCATCGCCGAGCACCCCGATGTCGTGCTCGGTGTCGGTGCCGATTGGCAGCCCCTCATCATCGAGAATGCGGATGGCAGCTTCGCCGGCATCGACGGCGACACGGTGGCCCTGATCAACCAGGTGCTTGGAACCCGGATCCGCTTCCGAACGGGCATCTGGGAGGGTCTCGTCGAGAGCGCGGCGCGCCGTGAGATCGACGGCCTGTCGTCTTCCGCGGCCCACTCGGAACGGGCGAAGGATTTTCTCTTCACGGATCCTTACACCAGGGTAGGCAAGGCCATCATGGCGAAGTCCGGTAATCCGCTGAACATTCGCTCGGAGGCTGACCTCAAGGGGAAGCGGATCGGATTCGGTAGTGGCAACCTGGCAAACCAGAAGCTCTTGGAGGGCATGCCCGGCGTCATCCCCGTGCCGTTGGAAACCGAGCTCGAGGTCCTGAATGCCCTGATGCGGGGGCAGGTCGACGCCATGATGGGGGGTGAGACCTTTCTTTATTACCTCGCGGAGCGGGACATCTCCTCTGTCCAGCAAGTGCTCACCCTGGATGCCGCCACCAATCTGGTGTTCTCCATCCGAAAGGACTGGCCTTTGCTGGTGAGCGCCATCAACAAGGTGCTGACCGCCCTGCCCCAATCGGAGCGGTTGGCGATCAAACGCCGCTATCTGCCGGAGGGTCCCGAGCTGACTGGTCACTCGGGGCGAGTGGACCTGGCGGCAGGGGAGCGGGCTTGGCTGGAGGCCAGGGCCAACCGACTGACCTATTGCTTCCATCCCGCCTGGCCCCCCTTCGACTACCTGGAGGACGGCCAGCACCGGGGCGTCTTCCGGGACTACCTGGAGCTCTTTGCGCGCAAGCTCGGGGTTGAGCTTGAGCCGCTGCCCGCCCGCGATTGGATTGAGGCCCTGCGGTTTGCCGAGGAGCGCCGCTGCGACCTGATCGGCGGGGCGGTGCGTACCTGGGAGCGGGAGCGCTATCTAGTCTTTACCGCCCCATACGCCCGACTGCCCCTGGTGCTGGTCGGTCGGGATCAGGCCTCCTTCGTGGCGGGGATTGAAGACCTCGCCGGCAAGACCCTCGGGGTACCGGCGGGTTCGGCCATCGTCAAAGGGCTGCGGGCGAGGTTTCCCAAACAGCCCCTGGTGGAGATCAAAAACGTTGACGACTTTGGTGCGGCCATCGCCAATGGCCGTATCTATGCCGCGGTCACCACGCTAGAAAATGCGGCCGACCTGGTGGAGAACGGGCTTGGCCGCTTCCGTATTATCGGGAAGCTCGACGAGGCCGCCGCCATCTCGGTGGCGGTTCGCAACGATGCGCCCGAGCTGCTGGCCCTGATGGAGAAGGCGATCGGGGCCACCACCGCCGCGGAACGGGACCAGATCAGCGGACGTCGCACCACCTTCAAGATCCAACAGGAGCTCGACCTCACCCGGCTATGGCAGGTGTTGGGGATCCTGGCCGTGATCGGCCTCTTCCTCGGCTACCGCCACTCTGAGTTGACGCGGCTGAACCGCCGTCTGGCGGAAGCCAAGGAGGCCGCAGAGGTGGCTAACCGGGCCAAGAGCGACTTCCTGGCCGTAATGAGCCACGAGATACGCACGCCCTTGACGGCGGTGCTCGCCCTGGCCGAGCTCGGGGTCCGGGGCGGTGAGCCGGGGCGGCTGAAGGGCTATCTGGAGGGCATCGAACGCTCCGGGCGGTCACTCCTCACGGTGGTCAACGAGATCCTGGATTTCTCTCGGCTTGAGGAGAGCGGAGAGGTGCTCCGCGAAGCGCCTTTCGCGCTTTCCGACCTGGTTGGCCGGGTCGTCGCCGTGGCGGGCCCCCTGGCGGCCGAGAAGGGGCTCGACCTGAGGGTCAGTCTCGCCCCCGGACTCGACGGCCAGTGGCTGGGCGATGCCCAGAAGATCGAGCGGGTATTGGTGAATCTCACCGGCAATGCCATCAGGTTCACTGACCAGGGCGAGGTCGCGCTCATCGTCCGGGAACTGGGCGCCGACGGACCGCCCAAAGGACGAAAGACCTGGCTGGCCCTCGAGGTCGGGGACACCGGCATCGGCATCGACCCTCAGCAGATCCCGAGTCTGTTCAATCCATTCCAACAGGCAGACAACTCGCTGGCCCGTCGCCACGGGGGTACGGGGCTGGGGCTTGCGATCGTGGAGCGTCTGGTCCGGCTCATGGGCGGTCGGGTGGAGGTGGAGAGTCGACCCGGAGAGGGAAGCCTCTTTCGGGTCCTGATCGCCCTGGCTCCCCTGGCTGCTGCGGTTGACTCGCCTGGTTCCCCTGAGATATCGAAGCCTGAACGGGGGGGCGAGACACCGCCTCTCGCCGAGGCGGCGCCGGACCCGATCCGGCGGCGGTGGGGACGACCGCCGCGGGTGCTGGTGGTCGAGGACAACGGGGTGAATCGACTGATCGTCAGCGAGCTTCTGGGTCGCCTCGGCCTGCAGTCGGAGGCGGTGGGCGACGGTCCGGCGGCGCTGCGGCGGTTGGAGACAGACCCCCAGGGTTTCGATCTGGTGCTGATGGACGTCCAGATGCCCGGCATGGACGGCTACGAGACCACGCGGCGGCTGCGCTCCGACCCGCGCTTTGCGAAGCTTCCCGTGGTGGCCATGACCGCCCATGTACTGGAGAATGACCGACAGCGTTGCCGCGATGCGGGTATGGATGACCATGTCGCCAAGCCCTTCGACCTGGAATCCTTGGCCAGGACGCTGGGGTGTCGGCTCGGTCTGAATCTCGACTCGGAGGGGGGGCTGCCCAGGGAGGCCATCTCCCCGGACGTCGGGGGAGGGGATCCGGGGTTCGGGCCCCCGGTTGATCCAGGGGTGTGTCACTGGATCGATCGCGAGGCGGGCGTGGACCGGGTCGGGGGCGACCCCGCTATCTTCGCCAGGATGCTGGACGAGTTTCAGCGGTTCTACGGGGCTAAACTGGCCTCGCTGGAGGCCGAGGACCCCGCCGAGCCGCCTGGCGAAGCGCTGCGCACCATCGCCCACATGCTGC
>JBGSUY010000287.1:0-13142 GCA_041753195.1 Chromatiaceae bacterium | reverse complement strand
CGATTGATTTTGAATAAAAGAACTGCGGCGTTTCAGCGACTGAAAGGCAGGCACTGGACGTTATTCAGTGAATGCTAATATTGCGACGCGCATTCGTGGTCGCTTATATACTAACGCTCGCAGAAGTACAAAACTTCAGTTACGAATACTCTGAAAAAAGCGACCAATCTGACGACGAGCTCGTTTACAACCGCTCACCAAAGTCGTATCCGAAAGCCCGGACATCCCGCAGGTATAGTGAACGCACGATGTTGATTGTTCGAGTGTCGTATGCGCTGCGGTAGTCCCCGCCTCCGCCTTTGCGCCGATGGGGGAGTTCAACAGACAACCGCAGGCGATCGCGAATTCGCGAGAAATCGTCAGTAAGCGACTCGAAACGGCCGATATAATCCATGAGTATCCGCCCCGACCTGGGATCGACCAGCCAGTCCACCTGATCGCGAAAATGGTCGTATCGCTTTACGCGGGCCGCAAAGCGTGGGTCCTCGAGGGCAAACACAAACTCCTGAAATGAACCGAACGGGCCAATGAACTCATTGGCCCACCGGTGATCTCGGTGCCAATCCGTACCAACACGGGTGGCAAAATAGTGGTAAGCCGAATGAAGGCGGTCCCACGGATTGCGAACAAAGGTGAACTTGAAGTAGGACGCTGTCAGTGTGGGATGATAAGCAAGATGCCGGCGGATCGGCCTGTGGCCAACGGGCTGGCGAAACATGGCCTCAGCTACGCTACTCCCGGCTGCTTTTGGCACGTGGACGAATATTCCCTCGTGCTCATGGAAGCCGGCCACGAACGGGTCGCCACCAGGCCACAAAAGGCGATACAGCCAACCGGGTAACTGCGCGTTAAACAACAGATCCTTAGCCCGAACCGCGAGTTTGTCTCGGATCACCAGCGTCACTGAGTTAGCGCACGTAAGTACAACAGAACCCCGGTAGTCCCCACCCAGACCGCCGCGCAAAGCTTGTGCCGGGTTCTGGCCAGAAAGGCGATCGGAACCAGCACCACCGCCGTCTTGTGGAAGGCCGCCGCCAAGGCCACGAAGAGCACGAACTTGAGCGTATCGCGCTCGCCCAGCGCCAGCAGGGCAAAGAACCCCAGGCCAATGGCCACACCCTGGCGGGAATAGCCCATCGCCACCACCACCACCAGATAGGGCATCGCCACCGCCAAGGCCAGCGCCGCTGGCGGCGGCAGAAGGAGATCAGCCCCAGGGAGAATATCGCCCCATAGGCCAGGTTGGTACCGTACACCCCCCAACCCAAACGGTCCGAGATCCAATTGAAGGCCCCATGCGCTGGGTCGAAGCGCTGTACCGCCTCCCAAAAACTGAGCTTATGGACCTCGTCGAAGTGCCTGAGGTAGTTCCCCCAGTCCCCGCCCACCTCATAGCGAAAACCGATCAGCAGGGTCAGCGCCAGCCAGACCATCCCCCATCCCACCAGCGCGGTGTTCCGCGTGGCGCGGACCTTGAACAGCGACCCCCCGCCGGCAGTAAGAACATCAACCAGTAGACGACCATAGCCCCCCAAACCGCCCGCTCATAAGCCGCCACCCATCGCGCCGCGGAGCGGCCCTCTCACCCACCCCCTCCCACACTGAATCAGCCCCCCTGCCTGTGGGAGGCCAGCTGTGGGAGGCCCGCTCCGCGGGGCGACATGACCTAGCAGGCGCCCACAAAGATCGCGGCGCGGAGCGCCCCTCCCACAAACAACCACCCCATCGGCCCCCTGTGGCAGGCGCGCTGTGGGAGGACTGCTGTGGGATGACCCCTATGGAAGGCCCCCTATGGAAGGCCCCCCTGTGGGAGCCCTGCCGTGGGAGGCGCGCTTTGGGAGGCGCGCTCCGCGCGGCGACGAGAGGCGCTCACCGCTGCTCAAGGCTTGCCGCCCGATCCCAAACTTCCGGGACCGGCGACAACCACCTCCCGCGGCAACAACAATTCCTCGGGGCTGCGAGCCAAGTAGGGAGGAACGGTCAGCAGGCGGATCGCTCCGGAGGCCCGCCGGATCTTCCAAAGCTTGCCGGCTTGGCCCTGGGGGACCGGGAAGGTGTAGTAGCCGGGCTTTCGTCCTTCCATGGCGAATGCTGTCCCACCGTCAGGATCCAGGATCTCTCCACTGCCGCCACCGAACAGCCCGATCACCTTGGTGTCCCGTGGGACATAGAAGTAGAGTGTCCAGCGCCCCTTCTGGTTAACCGGATCATCGATGCTCGACCTCAGCGTCACCCGCGTACCCGGCATCCAGGATACGCGGGTCATGTCGTGACCGTCTGAAACCGTGAGCTTGTGCAGGCTACCGCGCCGCGCCGCCAACCGGACCCTGTGCTCCGCGCCGTCCGGGGACACGCTCGCGTCCTGTGCGACCTTCGTTTCCCGCGTGGCCGCCTCCCCTGGTCCCGCCAGTTCCCACAATTCGACCCTCACGTTGCCCCGGTCCCGGTAGTGCGCAATCAGCCCGCCGGTGATGGTCAATTCGAGCGGCTGCCGTGGATCCTCGATCCACACATAGAAGCTCTGCTTGCCACGTCCGGCCGTAACCTTGCCAGCCGCAACGGGCGCGAGATTCAGCGGCTTTGCCGGCACCAAGTCATCCGTGAACCCAATCGGCTCAACGTCCAACTGAACCAACAGGCGCGTCGCGATCCCTTCCTCCAGGTACTGCCGCAGTTCCTCCGGGGAGAACGGTGAGCTCGACTTCCACGGGTTGCGGCCCTCGGGCACGTCCCACTTGGCCTCGGCTGGAATGGACACGCGCTTGTCGCGACTCGCCAGGTCGCGGTAAAGCGCCTTGGAGTGGACCATCATCGTCGACCGCATCCGATACGCATGGCGGATCAGGGACTCGAACGCCGCTTGCCGTGCCGGGCCTTGCGCCTCGGAATAGCGGTCGAACAGATCCGCGTAGCGGGTATACAGGATCAACTCGTCCAGGCGGGCATGGATCTCGGGTCTGTCCGCCAGCCCCCTGGCAGCCGCCAGTGCCCGATACATCCGGCCCAACTGGTCGTCAAACACCAGGTGCGGCTGCGAACCGTCCAGTTGCTCATAGAACTCGGCCATCGGCTTCTGGGCCGGACCGAACGCTCGGTGGAGAAAGTCGTCTACCAGCTCCGGAATACGCTTGGCCTCGTCGATGTCCCACAGCATCCGGGACGCCAGATAATAGCCCAGACCGTTGGGTCCCCAGTTGTCGCTCGACTCAGCAGACAAAAACCGTGCCCCCCTGGAATGGAAGTCCGGAATCGTACGCGCCAGATATTCAAGCTTTGAGCCACGTGCCCGGCCGGGCAGGTCTCGGTCCCAGGTGTTCACGCTGTAATACTCGCGGATACCCACGGTCGCCCCCTGCGCCGACCACCCGCTGAGGATCTCATCCAGGGTAAAGCCGCCTTTGATGAAGGCGGTGGCGACGCTGACGACGACCTGCGGATGGACGCGGATCTGCGGTGGGGGAGAATGAAAATTGTAGGCGTACAACCCGACCAGCTTGCCGCGTGGGGCAACGGATTCAGCAACCTGGTTGGCCAAGGTCAGCACCCGGTGGCTGGTGCTGCCCATTCGCGCGCACGCCTCGCACTGGCACCAGCCTCCGCCGTCGCTGGGGTCCATCGAAACGCTTTCGGCGCTGGGATTCTTCTGGAAGTACTGGTTGGCGTATTCGACCACCAGCTTTCGCAGCCCGGGGTTGCTGATGCAGAACTTAGGGTTCTTTGCTGCGCTCTGGCGTTGACCATCGATCAACGCAAAATATTCCGGGTGCTTCTCGAAATCGGCACGCCTCGACGCGACGATATTCCCGTACGCATGACCGGTGTTCAGGTTAAGCGGCGACACGGTGCGGTTGCGGCTGCACCATTGACGGTAAGGTTCTTCGGCGTAATCCCAGGCTCCGAAACCATACCAGATGCGGCGGGTGTGAAAGTCCGGCGACTCCTCCGCGTCGACCGGAACCGCCAAATCGCGAATCTCCGGCACAACTTCCCAAGCCTTGCCCGGGAAAAATTGGCGATAGCCGAGTCGGCGCAAGAGGTCCCAGACGGCATGCTCCACGGCTAGCTCGGTGGCACCAACGACGTATAGGCCTTGCGCATGCGAGCGCAGGAGGTATCTCTCCCGCTCGAACATTCCGGGATCTAGCCAAGCGCCTTCCAACCGCAGTTCCGGGAAGTGGGCGGGTAATCCCACCGCGATACCGCTACTGCCGCCACCCGTCACCACGCTGAACTCGGCGCCGGTGATACGCCCCAAGTACTCAGCCAGAGTCATCGCCGACTGCCTGATGGCACCCGAAGCATCGGCGGCGACGGTGATACCTAGCAGGGCTGTTCCATCGCGTGCGATCGGGGCCGAAACCGGCGACGCCGCGCACGCAGGCAGGAGCGGGATCGACAGAAGCAGAAAGGCGAGTAGATTACGCGCGCGCATAGCCAGAGGCGCACCCCAAGCGCTTTTCGTGCGCATGCGTTTGAAGGGCTCCAACCGTCCGCCAAACCGTCCTGCAGACAGCCAAAGTCGCCTCGACCATCGACCTTACGAGCGCCGCTACCCGAGGTCCCGTGACCTGTATCGAGTAGTTGGCCTCAACCTTCATCCGCCCCACTTCAGCCGGTAGCCCGGCAGCTGCGTGGGCCGTCCCCCGTGCATCGTCTCGATCAACGTCTGGGCCTCGCTCCCAATGTGCCGCACCAAACCCTGCGAGGTCATCAGCTCGACCCCGCGCAGCTTGGCATAGACCGAGACGATGGACCTGGCGATCTGGGCGTGCCGGTAGGCGGCGTGCATGCTCGCCTGGGTGCGACACACGATCTGCAGCATCAGCCCCACCAGCGAAGAGAACAGGATGTCACGCGTGTACTGGGCCTGTGCCGTCGCCTCGAACCAGCGGCCCAGGGCCTCCGGATTGAGCAGGCGCTCAAGCAGCCCCCGAACCATCACCGTCGCCGGGCTCTTCTCAACGAACTTCCGCAGGATGCCGCCAAACATGGTCACGCGGGGCCCCTAACGCGACTCAACAATATCGATAGATTACAGGATATTGTGAACACATTAAAAGAGCTGCATATGGCGGCGTAGCTTCTCGCGCCGCTCCGTCTCCGCCCAGTCCTCCGGTTTCTCGAAGCTCATCAGGACGATCCGGTGATCCCCGGCAAGGCGCTCTAGGTAGCGCAGTACCTGCGACTGTCCGTGGGGCTCGTGGATTCTGTCGTAGGAGAGATAGAGGACGGTTCGATTCATCAGCACGCGCGTGTTCTCAGGCGGCGCTCGTGTCACGCGCTCTGGGGATGAGCCGCCGTCGCTCCGCTGCGGCGCTGCAGTAGCAGATCAAGGTACCTCTCCGCCGCGATGGCGGGTGCGAAGTCCGCGGCCCGGCGTTTCAGTGCATCGCGGTCGTGCGCGGCTGAAAGCGTCTCGCGCATCCCGCCGGCGAGTGCTTCCACATCGCCGACCGCCACGAGGCGGCCCCAACGTCCATTCTCTAGGATCTCCGCCGGGCCGGACGCGCAGTCCGTTGATACAACCGGCGTCCCGCAAGCGAGGGCCTCGACGATTACATTGCCGAAACCCTCGTGGTCCGAGGACAGCGCGAAGAGGTCCGCGGTCATGTAGAAAGGCGTCGGGTCGGATCGGAAGCCGGCAAAGATCATGCGGTCCTCTATGCCGAGGTCCTTCGCGAGCGTGCGCAGGCTGATTTCCCCCGTACCCACGCCAACGAACATCAGCCGTGCCTGGTCGGACTCAAGGTGGGCAAAGGCACGCATCAGGAGGGCGTGATTCTTTACCGCCTTGAAGCTCCCCACCGAGAGGACGCGAGCTCCGCGGGGTCCGCCCCAAAGCGCATCCGCCTCGGCGAGGGCCTCGACGGACGGCGCGGCGCGATCCGGCACCGGGTTGTAAACGACGTGCCCGGATGCCGCGTCCATCCAGGCCAGCCGACTCATGTCCGCCAGGACGCCGGACGACACGCCCACGCGCGCGTCCACCATTCTGTACGCAGCGGCAAGACTTAGCCGGAGCCCCCATCCGTGATGACGCCCCCAATGGCGGTACTGGTGCGAGAGCATAGCGTGCTCCGATACGACCAAAATGCACCGATGCCCCGAGATGGCCCGGGCCAACGGTGCGGTCACCGTCAGCGGCCACATGGCGGCCAGCAGTGCGTTGGGGCGACGCCGACGCAGATAGCGCGCGAGTGCCAGTGGAACGCTCCGAAATCGGTCCACCCCGAGCTCCGTGACCGGAAACGCCGCTTGGGCCTCGGCCAACAGCTCACCTCGCGTCTTCAGCAGAACGAACTCGACTTGATGCCCCAGACGTGCGAATTCGTGGGCAAGATTGAGATTGACGCGCTCGGCGCCGCCGCCTCTGAGGTCCGGAAGAAGTATTGAGAGTTTCACCGATGCGATGCTCAAAAACCGGCGGTGCTAGCCTACCCAAGTACGCGGTTTCTCCTTCGATAAATCACCCACAATCAGTCTGTCAAAGCGTTGCTGGTGCAACTGCCGCAATGCGGCGATGCTTCTGCCTGTTTTCGATGACAAAGTATTCTGGGAATATATCGTAAAATGCATCTTGTCCACTATTATGTCGCATATCGAAGATAAACAGTCCGCCAGGTCGCAACACTTGTTTTGCGAAGTCGGCATACTCGAATACGGGATAGTGAAAGCCACATGAGAAGAGAGAAATGACCAAGTCCGCATCGTTGTCGAGAAGTCTCTGCTTTGTTGGGTTGGTCGTTCTTATGTTCTCAGCGTTAACACCATTGAGCAGCAGATATTGCCGCGCCTTTGCTAACGACCCATATCCAGCACCACTATCTCTGTAGTCATGATGTCTATCCTCTGTCGTCTCGATATCCACAAGATGGATATCGCAGCCGTATTCCGCTTGAAAAAAATAATCGATAAGCCCATGACCGCAGCCGATATCAATCATACTTTGAATTCCCCTACTGTCGATCGCTTTGGCTATACTATGAAACTCCCTTTCGATCTCGTGCAGTGCATTTTTGATGATGCTTTCCTTCCTTAGGAGGGATTCAAGATATAGAGGCCAGGAAATATTGTGGACCCAGGCCCGGTAAGAGATTGTGCCCAAAAGTGGAAGCCTTGCCAGACCGCTAGTGCGCTGAAGAGCGATATCAGCGGCGTCGCGCCAATCGAAACAACTGGTATTAAGATTCACTGCTCGTTACTTCTACTTCGCAAAACTGATGCGTTAGGTGCCGCTATCACGGACTCTTGGTTTTCGTTGTCCTCAAAAGCTAAAATTGCGAAAGTTCAGCGTGGAAAGTGCTTTCACCAAGATTCATGCCGGACGCAAATTCGCGTGGGCAGATCAAGTAATTGCGTTCAGCAGATCCCAATGTTGTCACTTGCCGCACCGATACTCCTTCGTTTATTTCATAGAAAACGTAATTGTGACCGGAGAAAAGGGCTTTGACCTGTTCGCCAAGCGTCTCACTGAGAATCTCGATCAGGAAGGTCGGACGGTTTAGAGCAATCAGGCCACCGAAGCCGCAAAGCACTTCGATCTCATGCTTTTCTACGTCGATCTTGAACAGGTCGGTCGACGAAAGGCCCCTCTCCGCGGCGAAGTCGTCCATGCGCGTCGTAGCGATGCGCTTCTCAGAGAGATCGGATTTTCCCGCGAGCATTGCCGGGTTAAGTGATGCGGAATAGGCATGTTGGGTTTTCGGTTCATAGAGCAGCGCCTCACCAGTGCTCTCCGATACGCCGGCAATCACCACCTCAATGTCATAGCCGTTCAGCGCGACATTGTTGGCAAGGCGCGTGGCAATACGCTCGACCGGCTCGAAGGCGTACACCTGGGCTGATGGGTTCATGGTCTTTGCGGCGAGTGCATAAACACCAGTGTTTGCGCCTATATCGAAGATCGTGCATGCGTGCTGCGCGAGCCGAGCCCACAGCCGGAGTGAAGTTCCCTCCCAACCATTACCGTAGCCAGCCCAGAAGAGATCGTTTTCAACCTGGAATCCATGGTGATACATTCTGAACGCGCGGTCCGCATCTACACGCACATCTATAACTCCCCTGAAGTGAAGGTGCTGGTAGACGCTAGCCGGCAAGCGAACGTGGCGTCGCGCCAACTCATAGACGGGCTGCTTGAAGGGCAGGGCGGCATACAGCCTGCGAAGTTCGTTGCGTACGGTCATTTCTCTCCAAGACGTATCGTGAGAATCCATCGACGACTGTTGCTCCTCCTACCCTGCCGTTGAGGACGCGAGTAGTAGGCCATTGTCGTGGATGAGCTTCGCTAGTAGCCGATTGTCATCGGCGTAGTACGCGAATATTTCCGCGGCAAGCTCGTGGGTCAGGCTGGCCCTGTAGCCGTCAAGGGTATTGACCCTTCGGAGCACGGTAGCGAGCCCAAGCTTTTCGCGGTGGAGAAGGCGCTTCAGTGCTGCGGAGACCGATAGCAGGGCTCGTGGTGGGCGATTCGTGATCATGGCGAGGAGATCGCTACGAACATGGGCAGCGCCATGGACCTTCTCGAACTCGCCAGCATTGTAGTCCGTAAGGCCGAGGTAATTAAGTAGAGCGCGATAAGTCCCCGCTGGATCTTTGGTCCATTGCTCGAAGAAGATGACTCGTACATTTTGGTGCGAGAAGAGATCCGCATAGCGCAGCACTTGCTCGTGGAAGCGACCCACCGATTTGTAGTCAAGGAAGGCCAACTCGAGGCAGCTTCTGGGGACCTTTCGTTTGTCAAGCTGATCAGAAAGTTGCCAGGCACGCCCGAGGTCCCTGATGTCTTCGTCCCGATTGATGAGTTGTTGATTGTGATAAGACTGGAGGAATCGCGGCTGTTCGCGCAAGAAGATCAGGATTCTTGCGTCCGGATTGAAGCGGTAGATGTTGACTGCGGCGACGCGCGAGTAAAGATATCGCACGGATGCCTCTCCGACGATTCTCTGCTTTGCCGTGGCGAACAGCGAGAGGTAGGAGTTGCTGTCAGTATACCACCGGGCCTTGGGGAAATCGGTGTTGAAGAAATGCGGCTCCTTCGGCGTACAGAAGAAGACGTCTGGATGTCGCCCAAGGTAGGAGCTCCAGAACGTCGTCCCACAGCGCGGCGCACCCACGATGAAGAGGTTGGGTCGTAGGGTTCCCAGCGGCGCGTCAAGTTGCGCCATGGCGTCGGGACTGCGGTTTCCCAGCGAAGTCATTTGGGTGACAGCTCTTAGGTGTGAGGATCAACGGTCGAGGCGAGTCGCGGCGCCACGCCAAGAATAGTGCCGTCGATCCCAAGAGCGTTCCGGACACGCAGCGCGAGTAACGCGTTGCCCAAGACGGTTCCGGAGGCGGTGGAAAGGGCTGCACCGAGGACACCATAGATTGGAATTAGCCAGACGCTGAGTAGCAGCTGGAAGAGTAGCGCAGCAAAGCGAATCGATAAGGCATCGAGCTGTCGGTTCGTCATAAGGAGAAGGAAGCCCACAGGGCCAGTGGCCGCGTTGAAGGCTCCTGCGACGAGGAGAAGGAGCAATGCAGGATAGGCTTCAGGGAAAGACGGTCCGAACAAGGCCAAGATCTTCGGGCCGCCGGTGGCCAAGATCAACCCAACGCTCACAGCCCCAAAAGTGGCGAGTCGTGCATTGACGACGGCAATGCGGCCGAGGGCCCGGAAATCGGCCTTCGCGTGCGCTGCGGAGATCATCGGGGTCGTGATTGCGGAAAGGGCTGTCAGCGGGAATATAACGAATGCGGATATGCGTGCCGCGGCGGCATAGAGCCCAGCGTCTTCCTGCGTAGCAAGAACGCCGAGAAGAATGGTGCCTGATTGTGTTGCCGTCTGCTGTAGGAGGGAAAGCATCACTGCGATTCCGCCGATTAAGAGCCATTCCCTCTTCCCTCCACCGCCCTCCTGCGGCTCTCCGCTCCTGTCCAGCACGGTCACATAGTGTACGAGAAGCAATACGAGCGCGAAACACGAGGTTAGTGCCGTCACCATCAACGCGCCTTTGGCGCCGAGACGGACCCCCGACCACAGGATCACCCCGAGCGCTGTTACCAGCAAAACTGTGCGGACGATGTTTTGATAGAACTGCGAAAAGAATATGCGCTTTGCGGCGCGAAAGAAGGCCGAGAAGGCGGCGAACGACGCCGTTGCGCCAACAATCAGTACCATCCAAACAACGTCGGCGAAGCTGGTAGCGCCGATTGCTTCTGGGGCAAGCCATGCCATGCCCCCTAGGAATACTGCAACGATGGCAGTGGAGCCACTCAGAATCGTCGCGACAAACCGAACCAGTTGGCGCAACTGGGCATGTTGCGCATTGTCCACGTAGACGGACGCGAAGCGCAGCACCGTGTAATCCATTCCCGCCAAAGCCGGTACAGAGAGAATCATGCACCAGCCGAACGCGATCGAGTAGATGCCGTAGTCAGTTAAACCCAGTAGGCGTGACAGCAGCACGTGGCTGACGAAGCCAAGGGTTAAGCCGATAGTAGAGAGGGCAAACGAGATCGAGCCGCCGCGAACGATGATGGTGGCAAATCCATCACCGGTGCCGCCGAACAGGTTGCGGATACGCCGGGAAATGTTTACGCGCTTACTCACGTGCGGTTTTTGGTCGGGTAATGACGACGCTGAGCAATCCCGGGGACATTATCCTTAGTGCGGAAATCAAGGGAGCAGTCTCTTTAATCACGCTCTGCGCCAGCCGATCAGCAATCCGATCTAACCGTTTGCGACCACTGCCATATGCCGCGGCGGGCGTGCTGACTAACCCCGTCACCCCCCGATGGTATCCGCCTGCCAGGGGTGATCCAACCGGTAGGTGTGGGCTCGAGCGCGCTTCACCGCGGCCGCGTCGGGCGGCGTAGCGGGCTTCCCACAGCGCACTGGGCCTGTCACCTTGGGCTTCCTACAGTGGGCGGTCCACAGGGGTTTCTGCCCGAGGGAGAGGGCGGACTTCTTCCCTCTTCCTTGTGGCAGGGGCGCTCCGCGCCGACGACTGTGCTCCCAGGGCTGGCCGGACGGTCTTTCCCGGGCCGGTAATGCCTGTAATCGTCCACAGGATGGCGCGCAGGGCATCGCGCAGAGTGCGGGGCAGGGACTCTTTCGACTCCCGGTTGGTCGCAACCGGCAAGGGGCTCAGGGCGATGCCGTGGCGGCCGAGCACCACACGCCCGATGGTCAGCGCCCGCGGCATGTGGTGCGCGGAGGTGATCAGGTAGAGGTGCCGGTATCCCTGGGTGTTCAGCTCGTCCACGATGCAGGTGAAGTTGGTGAGGGTGTCGGTGGCGCAGGTGCGCAGGTTGAAGCGCCCGATAGGCACTTGTTCTTCGGCGAGGGTGTCCAGGTAGATCTTGTAGAAGACCGGCTCGCTGGAGATATAGATGGGGAGCGCGGGATGGACCTTGGCGAATTGCGCGGCGTAACGGATGCGCTGGGGATCCCCTTCCAGCACGATGGCGGCATCGGGCTCGGCGCCCTGGTTGCGCAGGATGATGCCGGTCTGGATGAGCAAGCCAAGCAGCAGGAGTGCGGCGGCCCAGCGGAGTAGGTGTCGGTGCCATGGGGGTTGCATGTGCCGAGTGTTGGGATGGTCGCCCCGCGGAGCGGGCCTCCCACAGGGGTTGGCGGGGGCCTCCCCATTGTGGGAGGGGCGCTCCGCGCCGCGATCTTCGCGGGTGCCTGCTAGGTCCTGTCGCCCCGGAGCGGGCCTCCCACAGCGGGCCTCCCACAGCGGGCCTCTCACAGGTGCCTGCTGAGGTGTTTCCTTTTCCTTGTGGGAGGGGCGCTCCGCGCCGCGATCTTCGCGGGGGCTCAGAGCCAGCTGGCATCCCACAGGGGATAGTCTCCGACCCGGCTGACCAGCCCCGCCCGCACCGGGTTGGCGATGATGTATCTCGCGACCCCTTTCAGATCCTCCTCCCGGCGAATCGCGCGGTCATGAAACCCATCCTGCCAAACGGCCTGCCCTTTGGTTCCGCGTATCCGGTTGATGTTCTGAGCGCTGTAGCGCTTGGTCTGGCCGATGACCCAGGAGAGGGAGTGTCCTTCACCAAGCGCGAAGAGCCAGTGCAGGTGGTCGGGCATGATGACATAGGCCAGGGTGTCGACCGCCGCGGATTGCTGGTGGTGGCGCATGGTCTGCACCAGGATTCGGCCGATGCCGAGCTCGGCAAACAGAGGCGCTCGCGCCGCGGTGATCGTGGTCACCAGGTAGATCTGGCCGGGGATAGACACCCGCCCCTTGCGGAGGTCTCGGGAGTGCGGACCCTGTTCTGATGGCTCAGTGGTCATCTGCTGATGGCCTGGTCGGTCGCCCCGCGGAGCGGGCCTCCCACAACGGCTCGATTGGGTGTTTGTTTGTGGGAGGGGCGCTCCGCGCCGCGACTTCCCGCGGGCTCAGAGCCGCGCATCTACGGCATCCGGCGGCAGGACGGACTTGACGTCGTACAGCACCGACCGCGGCTTGGCGAGGCGTCTGAGCCCCGTGGCTCCCATCTCGATGAAGTCGCGATGGGCGACGGCGAGGATGACGGCGTCGTAGGTGCCTGGCGGTGGCGGCTCGGCGAGGCAGTCGAGACCGTATTCGTGCAGTGCCTCGGCGCGGTCGATCCAGGGGTCGTAGCAGTCGACCGCGATGCTGTAGTCCCGCAGGCCGTGGATGATGTCGATGACGCGGGTGTTGCGCAGGTCCGGGCAGTTCTCCTTGAAGGCGAGGCCGAGCACCAGGATGCGGCTGTGGCAGACCCCGATGCCGCGGCGCAGCATCAGCTTGACCAGGTCCTCGGCGACATGGGCCCCCATGCGGTCATTGATGCGCCGCCCGGCGAGGATGACCTCCGGGTGGTAACCGACCGCCACGGCCTTGTGGGTGAGGTAATAGGGGTCGACGCCGATGCAGTGTCCGCCCACCAGGCCGGGGCGGAAGGGCAGGAAGTTCCACTTGCTGCCGGCGGCCTCCAGCACCTCGAGGGTGTCGATGCCGAGGCGCCGGAAGATGATGGCCAGCTCGTTCATCAGGGCGATGTTGAGGTCGCGCTGGGTGTTCTCGATCACCTTGGCGGCCTCGGCCACCCGGATGCTGCTGGCCGGGTGGGTGCCGGCGGTGATGATCTGGCGGTAGAGGGCATCGACCGCCGCGGCGACCTCCGGG
>JBGSUY010000286.1:0-1795 GCA_041753195.1 Chromatiaceae bacterium | reverse complement strand
CGATTGATTTTGAATAAAAGAACTGCGGCGTTTCAGCGACTGAAAGGCAGGCACTGGACGTTATTCAGTGAATGCTAATATTGCGACGCGCATTCGTGGTCGCTTATATACTAACGCTCGCAGAAGTACAAAACTTCAGTTCTGACATTCACCCAACTCGCGACACCGTGCGAGACAGGGTGGGAAGGTCCGTAACCGACCCAGAGCAACCCCCGAGCTTGAGGAACGTAGGGGCGGCAATGCGAAGGAAAGCGGCCTTTAGCCAACTCGCGATCCGAGAGACACGGCCCTGGGTTTACCTTGCGGTGCGCGGAGAATATACACCGCGCTATGTACGCTAGCGCCCATACCCGGCTCACGACTCGGTATATGCTTTAGTTGCGTTAGAGCAACAGCGATATGACTTCCCCGGTCGCAGAGTCTTATCCTGCCAACCACGCTCGGCTAGCCGCGATCGATAAGCGCTGCACCAGAGCCTGCTCAACGCCTCGCGCATCGCGGAAACTGCCCCCGAGACCGATCGGGCGGAGACGTAAGCCAACATTGCAACCAACGGAGATCGCTATGTCTATGGGACTGATGTATTGGGTTCTCATGCTGCTCTGGTTCGTGTTCAGTCTGGTCGCGGCCTTCGGTGGCGGTGCCATCGGCCAGTACGGACCGGCGGTGAATTCAGTGCTGCTCTTCATCCTGTTCGTGCTACTCGGGTGGAAAGTGTTTGGGCAGCCGATCACTTGACGGCTAAGCGGGAACGGCCCCATAAACCTGAGGATGGGGTCCAGACGTTCCAGTCGCATTTCAAGTGATTTCATTCCTGTAGGGTATCGGCAAGCGCCCGCTCCAGGATACCGATGACACCCTGCGGGAACAAGACCGGAGCCAGGCCCGGGTTTCCCTGTCACCTGGCTCCATCCCGACAACCGCAATCTCAAGGTTCAACATCCACCGGGAGTACCGTCATGACATCATCCACTCGCTTCGCTACCGCCTTCTTCGCCACCGTGCTCGCCTCGAACTTCGTCGGAACCGCGGCGGCCACCGAAGAGGGAGTGCAATACCGGGCAACCACCGAGCAAGGGGACATCAGCATGGGGGGCGACGCGGCGATGACCGCCCGCTTGACCGAGCAACTGGCCAGAGAGCCCTCGCTGAAAGGGGCAACCATCAATGTCCAGATCACGGACGGCGTGGTGCACTTGAGCGGCACCGCCGTCACCCCTGAGCAGGTCCAAACGGCGGTCCAGTTCGCGAATACCGTCCAGGGTGCAAAATCCGTGACTAACGATATTCAGGTGAAGTGACCGGTGACCACCCCGGGCCCCGCGCCGGGGGAATACGCCTGCCTGGTCATCGCAGACCGCCGAACGGAGTTGGGACCTGAGCAATCCGGCCATTCGTGAAACCTGGCTCCAGCAGAAGGCCCGACTCCGCGGCAGCGGCGTGAACAGGAGGTTCATCGGGGACGCGCCACCGCTACGCGCGGAACTCTTCAGCGCCGTACAGATGGAGCCAAGCGCCTGCGCTGGTGCTTGGAGCGCGAACCCAAGGCCCTCAGTGCGGTGCTCCACATCGTCTTGCGGGTGATCGAGAGCCAGCTGCAACAGACTAGTGCGGGGGCTGCCCCGGGCGCGCGCTTTGGGGCGGTGCGCTTTGTCCACCGCCTCAAAGCGGCACTGAACTGCCACGTCCATTTCCTCTGCGGCATCCTCGACGGGGTGTTTGAGGGCGGCCCCGACGGCTAGGTCCAGTTCCGACCCGCGCACGCCCTGACGCCGGAGGCGCTTGCGGCCGTCGC
>JBGSUY010000285.1:0-14952 GCA_041753195.1 Chromatiaceae bacterium | reverse complement strand
CTCGCCCTGCCTGAGGCGATGCCAGCGCCGGCCGCTGATGCGGGCCAAGGGTGCAGCGCCGCCGCGAGCCTGTTCAGCACGGCGCCGCTGCTTCAGGCCCGGGATCTAACGGCGGCGGGGATCGCCGCCCTCTTCGGGACCCGACTGCGGGAGCTGGAACGCGAGGACGGCCGCCCACTGTCGTTCTTCGTGGAGGAGCGCACCCACGTGGTGCTCAAGGCCAAGGAGCTCAGGGTGCTGCGCCCCCACGGGCAAATCCTGCGCACCGGCGGCGGACTTACCCCCGACGAGGCTGCCCTGACCTCCACCTGCTGGATGGCGGGTGTCGTCCATTCGATGGTGACCCAGGGTCACGTCAGCATCAATCGCTTCCTGTCCACCACGCACGGCTACCTGGGGCTCTTCCGCTCCCAGGGTCAACGGCTGTTCGTCGAGATCGACGGCGGCTGGCAGCTCCTCGATGTCCCCTCCGCCTTCGCGATGAGCCCCCAGGGCTGCCGTTGGTACTACCGGCACGCGGCGGGGCTAATTCGCGTCGAGAGTCTCGCCCCCACGGACCGCCACGAGCTCCTGCTGTCGGTGGAGGTCCTGGAGGGGAATGGCTTGCGCCTCCTGCTCTCTAACCATGTGGCGATCAATGGGGACGACGGCTCGGAGCCGGTGCCGGTGTGCTACGTCCAGGACAGTGAGGGGTTCTTCATCCGCCCCACCCCCGAGTCCGATGTGGGCCGGCGCTTTACCGGCGGCGGCTTCCGACTCGACCCCCTGCCAGGAAGCACCGTCGAACGCTTCGGCGGGGACGAGCTGCTGTTCGGCGACGGGCAGTCCCGCGGCCAGCCGTTTCTCTGCCTCGTCACCGCCCCGGCCCGTTCCATCGCCTTCCGAATCACGGGCCACCTGATCCCCGAGCCCGAGGCGGAGTTGATGCCGGAGGATCGCTACTGGGACCAGATTACGGCCGGGCTGCGGCTCTACCCGCCCGCGGGCAGTCCCCTGGCCGAAGACACGGCTCGACTCGCCGAGGTCCTGCCCTGGCTCGCCCAGAACGCCCTGGTGCATTACCTCAGCCCCCGCGGCCTGGAGCAGTATTCCGGCGGCGGCTGGGGCACCCGCGACGTGACCCAGGGGCCGGTGGAGATGCTGCTGGCCCTGGGCCGCCCCCGGCCCATCCGGGACCTCCTGCGGCGCGTCTTCAGCCAGCAGAACCCCGACGGCGACTGGCCCCAGTGGTTCATGTTTTTCGAGCGCGAGCGCAACATCAGGCCCGGCGACTCCCACGGCGACATCGTCTTCTGGCCCCTGCTGGCCCTGGCCCAGTACCTCCTGGCCTCGGGAGATGCCGCGCTCCTGGACGAGGACCTGCCCTTCTTCCATCCCGAGGGCGATGAGCAGGCGGAGGTGGCGCCGATCCGCGTCCACCTCGAGCGTGCCCTCAGGGTCATCCGCAACCGCCGCATCCCGGGCACCGAGCTGGCTGCCTACGGGCACGGCGATTGGAACGACTCCCTGCAGCCGGTGGACCCCTCCATGCGCGAGCGCCTTTGCAGCGCCTGGACTGTGACGCTGCAGTTCCACACCCTCGCGAGCCTGGCCGAGGCCTTCGGGTATCTGGGGCTCGACGAGGAGTCGGCGCAGTTCAGGGCGATGGCGGAGCGGGTGCGGACGGACTTCCAGCGCCTGCTGATCGTCGACGACACCCTGACCGGATTCGCCGATTTCAACGACCCGGCCGACATTCGGTACCTGCTCCATCCGCGCGACCCGGACACCGGGATCTCCTACAGCCTGCTGGCCATGGTGCATGCCATCATAGACGGGCTCTTCACGCCCGAGCAGGCGCGCCGCCATCTCAGCATAATCGAGGCCCATCTGCTTGGCCCCGATGGGGCCAGGCTGTTCGATCGGCCCATGGCGTATCGCGGCGGATTGCAGGAGCGGTTCCAGCGGGCGGAGAGCAGCTCTTTCTTCGGCCGGGAGATCGGGCTCATGTACACCCACGCCCATCTGCGCTACACCGAGGCACTCTGGCGGTACGGCGATGCACCGCGATTCTTCCTTGCGCTGTGCCAGACGAATCCCATCGGCATCCGCGATCGGGTACTCGCCGCCACACCGCGTCAGGCCAATTGCTACTACTCCAGCTCCGACGCCGCCTTTATGGACCGGTACGAGGCCTATGCGGACTACGACCGGGCCCTGCGGGGTGAGATCCCCCTGGACGGCGGCTGGCGGGTCTATTCGAGCGGGGCGGGGATCGGCACGGGGCTGATCTTGCGCTGCCTGCTGGGGCTGCGCCTGGAGCGGGGGCGGCTGGTGATCGATCCGGTGATCCCGCCAGACCTGGACGGATTGCAGGCCGAGCTCAGGCTCGACGGCCATGCCCTCGAGGTGACCTACCGCGTGCAGGGCGCGGGCTGCGGTCCGGCCGCCGTGATCCTCAACGGGGTCGCACTCGACTTCGAGCGGGCCGCGTCACCCTATCGCACGGGTGCCGCGGAGATCCCCCTGGAAGCATTCCGGGCAGGCCTCGACGCCGGCGTCAATCGAATCGAAATCGAGATCGGCTAGGGCGGGCACCCCAGGCGCCTTAGTCATCGGGTCGACCCCACAACCCCGGGAGCTTCCCCATGAGCATCGACACCCTGGACGACTTCGCGGACTTGTCCGGCTGGACCGCCATCGCCTCCGGGCAGGCACGGTTGGCGATCTCCCCAGAGCGGGGGCGCCAGGGCGGGGCCATGCGCCTGGACTTCGATTTTCAGGGGGGCGGGGGGTTCGTGGTCGCGCGCAAGCCCTTCGACCTGACCCTGCCGGAAAGCTTCGCCTTCAGCTTCGACATCTGCGGCCAGGGCCCGAGCAACATCCTCGAATTCAAGCTGGTCGACGCCTCAAACCAGAATGTCTGGCGCTGGCGCGTGGAGGCCTTCGACCTCCCGGAGGACTGGCAGACACTTCGCATCAAGAGCACCCAGATCGAGTTCGCCTGGGGCCCCCTAGGGGGTGGTCCGCCGCGCGACATCGCCGCCATCGAGCTGGTCGTCGCCGCCGGACCGGGCGGGCAGGGGACGGTCTGGGTCGAGGATCTGCGCCTCGCGGACACCAGCTACTACCTGATCCCGCTGGTCGAGGCCACCAGCGCATTGCCGGGCTGCGAGCCGCTCCGCGTCTGCGACCCATCCCCGACGACCTGTTGGCGCAGCGCGGCCACCGACGAGCCCCAGCGGCTGGTCATCGACTTCCAACGGGAGCGGGAGTACGGGGGCTTCGCGATCCGCTGGGACCCGGACCGCCGGCCCCAGGTATTCGATGTCCAGCTCTCCCGCGATGGATACGACTGGCAAACCGTCTACTCGGCCGATCGGGGGGTCGCAGAGGAGACCTATGTCTATCTCCCGGAGACGAGCTCCCGCTTCATCTGTCTGGAGCTGCGGCAGTCCCGCCAGGGGCGGGGATTCGGGGTCGTCTGCGTCGAGGTCCAACCCCACGCCTTTTCCCGCTCCATCAACGACTTCTTCAGCGCCGTCGCCAAGCGAAGCCGGCCCGGATTCTATCCCAAGTACTTCCTGGGTCGGCAGACCTACTGGACCCCGGTCGGCACGGGGGAGGACGTGACGCAGGCCTTGTTCAACGAGGAGGGGATGGTGGAGGTCGACAAGGGGGCCTTCTCCATCGAGCCCTTCCTCTTCGTCGAAGGCCGGCTCATCACCTGGGCTGACGCGTCGGTGACCCAGACCCTGGAGAGGGGTTATCTTCCGATCCCGTCGTCCGACTGGCGGGCGGGCGACCTGACCTTGCGCACCACCGCCTTCGCCACCGGGCCCTGCGGGGCCTCCACGCTGTTCATCCGTTACCGGGTCGGGAACGACACGGGCGCCGCGCGGCGGCTAAGCCTGTTCGCCGCCATCCGCCCCTTCCAGGTCACGCCCACCTGGCAGCACTGGCACAGCTTCGGCGGGGTCAGCCTGATCGGCGAGCTGGCCTACGATTGCGGCTGCATCTGGGTCGATGGCCGCAAGCGGGTCATCCCCCTGATGACACCCAGTGCGTTCGGCGCTGCCACCTTCGCCCAGGGTGCCATCACCGAGCACCTGAAGACGGGCGACCTGCCGCCCCAAGACCAGGTGAATGACCCCTTCGGCTACGCCTCCGCCGCCCTGCGCTTCGACCTGGAGATCCCCCCACGCTCGGATCGCATGGTCTTCCTTGCCGTCCCCTTCGGTGAGTCGAATGGTAGGGCGGATGCCCGAAGGGCGATCCGCCATTTGGAATCCGAGCCGGCGATGGCGGAACCGCCTTCGGAGAACTCGGCGGAACCTCCTTCCGAGCAATCGGCGGAACCTCCTTCGGAGTTCCGCCCTACCGAGGAATTCGATCGGGCCGTGTCAGGATGGGAGGAGATGCTGGGCAGGCTGGAGATTCAACTGCCGTCCTGGGCCGAGGGGGTGGTCGAGACGCTCAAGACCGCCGCGGCGCACATCCTGATCAATCGGGATGGTCCCGCCCTGCAGCCGGGTCCCCGCCGTTATTCCCGCTCCTGGATCCGCGACGGAGCACTCATGGGGGCGGCCCTGGCGCGGGTTGGGCTCTTCGAGGCGGGTCGTGACTTTATCCGCTGGTACGTGGATTATCAGACCCCGGACGGGAACCTGCCGGACTGCGTCGATCGGGACGGCTCCGAGTGGCTGCCCGAGTACGACAGCTGGGGCCAATTGATCTTCTCCGTGATGGACCAATACCGATTCAGCGGCGACCAAGCCTTTCTCGCCGAGATGTGGCCCGCCGTGAGCAAGTCGGTGGACTATCTGGAGCGGCTCCGCAACCAGCGCCTCACCGCGGAATACCAAGCCGAAGGCAAACGCGCCTACTATGGCCTCTTGCCAGAATCGATGAGCCACGAGGGCTACATGGCGCACCCGGTCCACGCCTATTGGGACGATTTTTGGGCCCTGCGCGGCTTCAAGGACGCCGCCCACATGGCCGAGATCCTCGGCGACCGGGCGCAGGCTCGAGGCATCGCGGACTTGCGCGACGCCTTCCAGAGAGACCTTTACGCCTCCCTGGACCGGGTCATCCAGGACCGCGGACTGGACTTCCTGCCCGGCTCGGTGGAGTTTGCCGACTTCGACCCGGCGGCTACCTCCATCGCCATCGCCGTGGCCGACGAGCTGCATCGGCTCCCGCGCCCGGCCATCGACCAGACCTTCGACAGATATCTGGAGGGATTCCGCGCTCGGGCTCGCGGCGACATCGCCTGGGCCAACTACAGCGCCTACGAGGTCCGCATCGTCGGGGCCCTGGTTCGGCTCGGCCGGCGCCAAGAGGCCCATGAGGTGCTTGATTTCCTGTTGGCGGACCGACGCATCCAGCCCTGGAGCCAGTGGCCGGAGATCTCCTGGAAGGATCCCCTGGGCCCCAGTTTCATTGGGGACATGCCCCATAGCTGGATCGGCGCCGAGTACATCCTGGCGGTCCGCAGCTTTTTCGCCTATGAGCGGGAGGCCGACCGCAGCCTGGTCATCGCGGCCGGCATCCCCGAGGACTGGCTGGAGGGCGAGGGGGAGATCCGTGTGCGCGATCTGCCGACCTACTATGGACCGCTGAGCTACCGCCTGCGGCGCGAGACGGCGGACACCTATCGCCTCTCGCTCTCGGGGGATCTCGACATGCCGCCTGGCGGGATCATCGCGATGCCGCCGCTCCCCCGGCCGCTCCTCCAAGTGGAGATCAATGGCCGGAGCAGCTCTACATTCGGGTCGGAGTGGGCACTCTGTTCCGAATGCCCGGCGGAGCTGTTGCTGCAGTTCTAACGGTGCGGAAAACACACATTGAGCTTGGCAATCCCCCATACGGAGACCGTGATGCGCAACGGCATAGAGACAGACACTGAACAGGCGCGCGTCGGTACGGGCTTGGAGGATGTGGTTCGTCTCCTGGCGGAGGAGCTCAGGGGCGCTCGTGTGGAAGCCCGCCGGCAGAGGCGGCGCGTGGGAGCGCTGGCGGTCGTCTTTGGGCTCTTGCTGGTCGCTGGGGTCTGGTCCATTGTTCCGGCGCTCTCCCGCGCCGAGGCGCCCAAGTCGCTGCAGCCGGCGAACCTTTCCGCGAGTCCAAGCGAGCGGGCAGCCCAGCGCACCCACTTGATGGCGATGCTGCCGCCGGAGAAGCAACGGGAGCTGGAGACCTTCGAGCGGGAGGTGGCCTGGCTGACCGGCTACATGCAGACCTGGGACCAGGGCCAGGCGGGGGCCGTGGTGGCCATGATGCTGTTCAAGATGGCCCAGAGCATGAACACCATGCCGTCCATGGAGCAGCAGATGCGCTCCATGAGTGGCCAGATGGGGGCGTTGCCGGCGATCGTCGCCGAGCTGGCTCAGATAAACGCGAAGATGCACGTCATCACCGCCTCGATGGATTCGACCATGGGCCGCGCCGGGCGCATGATGCCGTGGATGCCCTTCTCGCCATGACCGAGCGCCGAGGCGTGTCCTCGACGACCCGACCGCTACCGGGAGCTCGACTATCTCCGAGCTCGGGTGAGCCTGAAGAAATGCCAGTGGTCCCCGTTCCTGGAATACCCCCAAGGTGATAGCACTAATACAGGTCGCTGCAGCTACGATGCGTGCGCCCTGAACAGCGAATCAAGCTGCGGATTCGATGTCACCAGCAAGACCTGCTTGCGCACCACCGCCTCGCTGTTGAGCTCCAGGCGGAAGTAGTGCTCCCCGCCCGCCTTCGAGAGCTGCTTGCGAATGACCTGCTTGCGAATGAGCTGGATGCGGTGGAAAAGGTGGCCGTGCCGCTCGGCGAAGCGGGCGAGGCCGATGGCCTTCTCGAAGTTGTCCGCCAGGCTGGGATCGTGGGGCTCCGAGATGTCGAAGCGGTAGCCGCCAACCCCGGAGCCGGCATCGGGAGCCTCCCCCTGGCGGACGATCGCCAGGTCCGGAAACATCGGGCGCTCCGCCCCACCGGTATGGTCGGGGATCTCCAGCGACCAGGGCTTGCGGTCCAGGTTGCGGAGCCATCCGACCACCGCCCGGTCGGCCAGCTCCTCGGCGAGCAGCTCACGCTCCCAGGTCCCGAGATCGGCCCGGAAGCTGCCGTCGTCCTCCAGGTAGAGATGACGCTCGTAGCTCGGGGCGCCCTCGGTGCGCCGAAACTCGATCCGGTCCGGCAGCCGCCACTGAAGCTCCACCGGCTTGGCGGTAGCCATCCGCAGGCGCTCGTAGCGTCCGCGCTCCTTCTCCTTGAGCTTCGCGGTCGCGTGCTTGTGCCGGTCGTAGATCCATGTCGCCGCAGTCGCGCATCGCGTGTACCACCTCGCCCTCCAGCAAGGGCCGGCCGATGGCCTTCTCGATCACATTCAAAGCCACATCGAGATCGGTCCGCGACACCTGCCGCACGGTCCCGTTCTCGACCCTGGACCGCCAGAATGGGCAACACCCGCTGCTCCTGCTCGGCGGTGCAATAGGCATCCCATGCCTGGCTTATCCGCACCCAGGCCCGCGCCGCCTCCTCCAGCAGAGACATCTCGGAGTGGCCGGCCACCTTGGGATGATGGATCGGGATGCGGTCCTTCAACAGGCCCGAGGCCCGCACATCGGCCACCGGCACAGGCACCTTGTGCAGGGTGTGCGGGGCGTGCTCCAGGAGATCGGTGAAACGCTTCGGCGTCACGGACACACCGACCACCAGGGGCATCGGGATCAGGCCCGACTCGGTGTGCCCGAAGAGGAATCGCTGGACCGGGGTCTGGGCCTCCTTGGCGAGCTTGCCGCCGGGTCATGCCCCGGTGCGCCTCGTCGATCACCAGGTAGAAGCGATCCGGGATCGCCTTGGCCGAGTTGGTGAAGGTCGCCCAGATCGGCCAGGTCCGCCCCGGTTAGACGCTTGTCGGACCCAAGCTTCTGCACGTTGATGAAATGGATGGTTCCCGGCTCCAGCTGCTCCCGGTCGAAGCCCGGATCGATGGTCGCCAGCCTGTGCACGCCGATCCGGTCGGAGACCTGGTTAATCCGGCGCCGGGTCTGCTCGTTCAGCTCCGGCATGTCCGAGACCCACAGGATCGCTGCATCCGGCTGGGCCGGTAGAGCTGAACCGTCTCAAGGCCCGGGCTGCCCGGCCGCAGCGCTACGAGGGCCTCGGCGGACAGCTCCTTGAAGGCGTCCTCGGAGTCCGTGACGATGAAGAGGCAGCGGAAGCCCCGAGCGTCCGGACAGTACCCCCAGCAGGGCCTTGAGGCTGCCCTCATCGAGCAGCACCGCAAAGGGATTGGCCGGCGGGGCGAAGAAGGCCGGCTCTGGCTCTGGCTGATCCCGTTTAGGTCCCAGCTCCGGCATCGGACCGATGGCGCCGGCTTTGAGCCACGGCAGCGGAAGGATCACGCGGACGGCCCGTTTCAACGCGGCCCGATCCCTATCCAGGAACTCGAGATTTGAGTAGGCCAGGTTCGCCGGAAAACCCTCGGCCAGCGGGCGCTTCTCCTCCTCGGGAATCAGGATTGGCCCGAGTACGTCCTGGACCTCCGCCTTGCGTGCATCGAAGCGCCTCTTGTCCGGGGTGGCCTTCGACCGCGGCCAGGTAATGGAGCGGCAAATACCCAAAGCTTCCCACTCGTCATCTGCGCGTTGAAATCCTCTCGTGCGCAGGTCATCCGCTTCTTCGCCTGAGACTTCGTTATTCGTAACCAGCATGCAACGACGACATCCGGCATCGCTGGCGTTGAGGAGGTTGACGGCGTTGAGCGTCGTACCGCTGCTGGCGAAGAAGTCGAGGATGAGGGCGTTGCGGCGGTCGCCTACAACGACTCGAATAGCATCCTGTACGCAATACAACGACTTGGGGAACGGAAACGAGCGCCCTGGCAGAATCGCCCCAACGAGGTTCGTGCCGTACCAACCTGCGTGGTGCCGTGACCTACTCCAGACGGTCTTGATTGGATACGTCTCCTCCGAGGCAGACTTGACGGCGACAACCTTGGCGCCCTTTGAGTCGGTACCGATTACCTCGAACTCGCTCGCCGACGGTAACGATCAGCACCCCGTCCTCTGGCCGCAGTAACCGCTTCGCCAGCCGCAACCGCTTCTCCATGAACGACAGCCACTTCGAGTGCCGCCAGGCGTCGTTGGCATCGACGTAGTCGTTGTTGTACTTCCAGTCCCGGGCGCCGGTCTTGTAGGGCGGGTCGATGTAGATGCAGTCCACCTTGCCGGCATAGAGGTAGGCCGGGAGTTGCAGGGCGTGGAAGTTGTCCGCCTCGATCAGGCAGTGCTAGGGGACATCGGCCGGCCCGTTCTGGACCTGATCCATGGGCAGCAGGGCGGGGAAGATCGGCTCGCCGAACTGGCGCACCACGACCAGCTCGTCGAGCGGCAGGTCTCAGGGGTCGCCGGCGCCGGGGGGCCCCTCGGGCCGAACGCAGTAGACCATGCCGCCGCTCACCCGGCGCACCCGCCAGAGATCCGTCAGCGAGCCGCGCTTCTTCGCCACCAGGTCACCCCGCCGCGGCTGGGCCTTGGGGATGGGCACCAGCTCTGGCAGGTGGCGGTCAAACACCAGGCCGAACTTCTTGGTCTTCTGCGCCTCGGCCCATTCGCGCTTGAGCTGCTCGCGCAGCCTGGGCTCCTGGACTTGGGCAATCAGGTCGTCGATGGCGGACAAGGTGGGTTCCCTGTTGTTCTTGTTCCTGAGGAGCGTTGAGGTGTCATGCATCAAGCTCGTCGATCATCCGACGGATCGCGTCGGAGAGCGGACCGACCTCATGGGTGCAGATCCACCAGACCTGCTCCGCATCGATGTCGAAGTAGCGGTGGGCGATCACGTCCCGGAACCCCATGGCGCCCTTCCAGTCGATCTCGGGGTGAGCGGCGAAAAGCTCCCCGCCGGTGATCTTGTCCAGGTTCTTCAAGGATTCGCCGATCGCGATGAAGAGCATGCAGAGTGCGTCCAGGCGCTCTTCGCCCTCCGGAGTTGCCGTCAGCTCGTCGGCACTGGCGATGCGGCGCGAGCGGTCGCGGACCTTCTGCAAGGCGCCATCGATCTGGCCCAGGATGTCTAGCACCAGGGTCCGGTCATACATCGATGCCCTCCTGCTCGATGCGCCTTCTCAGCAAGGGGTTCATCCGCTCGCGCAGCCGGACGATATCCACCTTCCGATGCACACGTCCCTCGATGGCCTCCTTCAGGTGGACAAGCAGATAGGGATTCGGCGACTTGGTTCTGACATAGATATCCAAATCGCTTGCCTCGGTGGCGCTGCCCCGCGCGAAGGAGCCGAAGACCCCCATTTCCTCGATGCCAAGAGAATCGCGCAACTCCCGTTTGAGATCGCAGAGCGCCGACAGCACCCCTTCCCGATCCTGGAGCGAAGCGTCTTGCGGTTCTACCGGAGCGGTCATGGGACTTGCCTCACGAATTGAAACCCAGGAATTCTCTCACCCTACCCGGTGGTCGCGTTCCAGCTTGCGCACACCCGGGCGGTGCGGGCCTCGGCCGGGCGCCGTTGACGATGCCGCCGCGCACCCGGCGCACCCGCCAGAGGTCGGTGAGCGAGAAACTGCTCCCACTGGTTGCCTTCTTCGCCACCACGTCGCCCCGCCGTGGCCGGGCCTTGGGCACCAGCTCCGGGAGGTGGCAGTCGAGCACCAGGCCCCAAACTTCTTGGTCTTCTGCGCCTCGGCCCATTCGCGCTTGAGCGGCTTGATGCCGGTCTGGGGCTCGTTGCGATGGAAGACGAGGAGACCGAAGTCGCCGCCGATGGTCACCATGACCCGCTGTTCGCGAACCGTCCAGCTCAGCAGCGCTTGGTCGTCTGGGTCGGGCGCGATCTCTGTCGCCTCGCGTATTGGTTCATGGTCGTCAAGTCCGCTGAACGGCTTCGGCCTCAACCTAGGTGTCGCAAGCTGATGCAGGTTACCGCATCCGGGATGATCGCGTCGCAATCCGCGGCTCCGGCCGCCGGGACCTGGCGGATGGAGAGCTCCACCCGTTCCCATAGATCGGCCTGCTCGTCGATCCGGGTGATCTGGCAGAGCAGGGGCTCCCCGGCGTCGAGGAGTTGGGCGATCTGGGCATTGACGCGGCGGGGGACATAGCCGATGGGCTCACCTCGCCAGCGCAGGGCCACGGCCAGGGGGTCGTGCAAATTCTCGGGCTCGCGTACCAGCTCCAGCCTGTCACCCACGCCCATGTGGGGCTCCAGCGCGGTCCCTCCATGGAACTGGTAACCGGCAATGAAGTCGCGCACCAGCTCGCCGTCGGCCAGGGGAAGCCGAAGACGGGCAAGCACCGTGGCGAGCTCACGCTCGCTCTCGGCGTCGAGCCGACGCGGCGGATCATAGGCGGGGCGCCGTCGAGGTGGCCGCGACCCGTGTCTGGTCTTGCGGGTTCCCCTGCTGACCTGGGCCAGGCGGCCTCCATCGGCGGCCGTGCCACCGCCGCGATGCAGCGAGGAGCGAGGCGAAGCCGCGTATCTCGATCCAAGCCAACTGCAATTGGGGCAGCGTCAAACCGCGCAGGTAGCTGCCCATCTGGGCCACACGGTCTGTCGCCACGGCGATAAAGTCCCAGCAGTCCGCCAGCGCCGGACCCAGGTCCCCGTATCGGTCCCGTAAGGGGGCGTAGACCGCCTCCAGCCCCGCGCGGAAGGCGGTCCCGCCCAGTCGCCCAAGGTCCGTCGCGTCGTCGGCGAGTTGGTTGATGGCATCGAGCGCCGCGGCGAAATCCCTTGCCGCGCTATGTCGGGGGTCGCCCCAGGGCAGCATCGGCAGCGGCGTGGCGGGGACAGCGTAGAGCGGGATGGCGCCGTCGTCGCCGAGGCGGACCTCCAGGACGGTGCCGCGATGATCCTCGGCAACCTGCTCCAACAGCTCGCAAATAGCTCCGTCGTCTCCAAAGGCGTCTGCGGGCAGGCGAAAAACGAGCACCCGGCCGTCGTCCAGGTGCAGCCACAGGAAGGCCCACGCGTCGCGCGAGGGTAGCGACTCGCCACGCAGCCATAGGCGCGACCGCACCCCAGGGGGGAGGCAACCCAGGCGTCGCGTAACGGGGGCCGATGAGGACGCGATCACGTTGGAAAATTCCCTGGTCGCAACATCTAATTGCAGCATAGCCGGGGAGGGGCTCAGATCTTGAGCCCGTGGCAGGATCGCCGGGTGCTCCAGTCGACCAGGCTGTCCTAGTCTAGTTCTCGAGTTTCGGGCGCCAGGGCAGGGTGCAACTCGATGTACAGCGTCCAGGCCAGACTCCGAAGACGCATGGAAACTCCAAGATATCGGAGATCCCCGTGGAGGCCTTTCGGGTTCACCGGCGATCGGCAAAGCTAACCAACTGACTCCCCGGGGCCTACTTCAGGGGAGCCTGGACTTCGCTGGGGTGGCAGGCTTCTTGCGGTCCAGGTTCGCAGTCCTTCTCCCTCGGGCCAGCCTCCGATGATTGTGTTCTCGCTCAGCGTCGTGGTACCGCCGACGCGCCGTGCCGACTTCTTGAAAAGCCTTGGCGGTCTGCTCGAGCCGACACGGGTGGAACCGGGTTGTGTCGGCTGCCGGCTCTATGCAGACTGTGAGGATCCCTACGGCTTCCTGCTGGTGGAGGAGTGGGAGTCTCAGCCCGCGTTGGACCGGCACCTGACCTCCGATGCGTACAAGACATTGGTTGCCGCCATCGAGCTGTCCACGCGGCCGCCGGCCATCCGATTCGATCGCATCGCGGAGCGTGCCGGGATCGAGGTCATCGCGCAGGCGCGGCATGCGCAAGGTGTACTCTAGTGAGAGGTTGTGAAGAAACCGTAGCGAGCAGCCTCGAGCG
Source organism: Chromatiaceae bacterium (assembly GCA_041753195.1). GTDB lineage: Bacteria > Pseudomonadota > Gammaproteobacteria > Chromatiales > Chromatiaceae > Thiodictyon. The sequence goes on along the minus strand of JBGSUY010000285.1, from coordinate 2,154 downwards.
CAAGGAGCCGCGCAGTAAGCGACGAGACATATCAAGTAGATAGGCGAGGAGCAAACGAGCACGCGACGCCGCGATCGGGGCACGCAGTAGGTTTATTCACAAGCTCTGAGCGGATGGCCCGCCTCAGGCGGGCCCGATGGGACAAGGGCGTCACCACAATCCCCGGGTGGGCATCGAACAGGTAAGCGTGATCGAGGAGACGGCATGAGCAACACGTCATCAACGGGGCGGGGCCCCGCGACGGTCAGTCTGAACGACGAGGAGGGCGTGAGGCGCATCCTCACCGACACGGTCTTCGGCCTCTGGGGGTTGGTCAACAACCTCACTCGACTTCGCCCGTCGAAGCGCGAGCGCTATCGGGTCACGATCTTCGGCTCAGCCAGGATAAAGCCGGATAGCTGGGTCTATGACGAGGTGAAGCGCCTCTCGGGCGCCCTGGCCGGCATGGGCTGCGACATCGTCACCGGCGGCGGTCCCGGACTGATGCAGGCCGCAAACGAGGGCGCCAAGGCCCAGGGCGAGGGCGAGCGTGCCCAGAGCGTCGGAATCCGGGTTGACCTGCCCTTCGAGCAGGAGGTCAACCCCTTCGTGCAAGAGGCCTTCGAGCACCAGACCTTCTTCAGCCGCCTGCACCACTTCGTGCTGCTCTCGGACGCCTATGTGGTCGTGCCGGGCGGCATCGGCACCGTGCTCGAGGCCACCCTGGTCTGGCAGCTCCTCCAGGTGCGCCATCTGCACGACACCCCGCTGATTCTGGTCGGCGACATGTGGGCCGAGCTGGTGGACTGGGCGCGCCGCTACATGCTGCGCCCCGGCCTCGAGTTGGCCAGCCCGGAGGACATAACCATCCCCCGCTGCGTCAAGACCGCGGACGAGGCCATCGCGATCCTCGAGGCCCAGCACGCCCGCTGGCAGGACCTTGCCGCTCGGTCGGGCGGCGAGCCACAGGGGAAAGAGTCGACCCCTTAAGACGCGAAGGTGTAGCACCTCCCCCGGGGCGGCGATGCGGTTCGTTCCGCACGGCATCCCACGGATTTTCAGCGGCAAGCAAACTAGAAGGGCAGAGACCAGATCATGAGCAAGAAATCCAAGAAGCAAGAAGACGAAGCCGCGAGCGCGGATGCCGGCGAGCCCGGGAAGCTGACGACCAAGGCCTACGAGAAGGAGCTTCGCAAGCTGCATGTGGAGCTGGTGAAGCTCCAGGAGTGGGTCCGGCACAAGGGGCTCAAGGTGTGCGTCGTCTTTGAGGGCCGCGACGGCGCCGGCAAGGGCGGCACCATCAAGGCGATCACCGAGCGGGTGAGCCCGCGCGTCTTCCGCGTCATGGCGCTGCCCGCGCCGACCGAGCGCGAGAAGAGCCAGATGTACGGACAGCGCTACATACCGCACTTCCCGGCGGCGGGCGAGGTGGTGATCTGGGACCGCAGCTGGTACAACCGCGCCGGCGTCGAGCGCGTGATGGGCTTCTGCACCGAGGAGCAGGCAAAGCGGCTTCTCGACATCGTTCCGGAGTTCGAGAAGCTGATGGTCGATTCCGGGATCATCCTCATCAAATACTGGCTCGAGGTCAGCATGGAGGAGCAGACGCGACGGCTCGAGGCGCGCATCGACGATGGGCGCAAGATCTGGAAGCTCTCGCCCATGGATCTCAAGTCGTATAGCCGCTGGTACGACTACTCGCGGGCCCGCGACGAGATGTTCGCTGCCACCGACACCGCCTGGGCACCCTGGTACGTCGCCCCGTCGGACGACAAGAAGCGGGCGCGGCTCAACATCATCAGTCACCTGCTGAGCCGGGTCCCCTACGAGGAGCTGCCCAGGGAGAAGGTGGAGCTACCCAAGCGCCAGAAGCCGGGCGATTACCGCGAGCCCGACTATCCGTCCAAGATCATCCCCGCGGTCTATTGAGCCTGTCGCGTGGTCGCGGTCGGCGACCTGCGACCTGCGACCTCGGACCTGGGCCATTCTCGCGGTGACAGGCGCCCTTGTCGCCGCGATCGTGCCCCCGGTGGATCGCGGTTCCATGCCCCAGGGATCGGCGAAAAGGGGCATCGAGGCCGCGCGGACTCCGATGCGGAGTGAGACCGATGACGACTGACGCCGTCGCCTCCCCCTCGGGGCCGACCAGCCGGCTGGGGCGCTTGGCGCCCGGAC
>JBGSUY010000284.1:0-2387 GCA_041753195.1 Chromatiaceae bacterium | reverse complement strand
GCGAACGCCCCCAGCCCTGGGGCCTGGGACTACCAGGACCCCGCCGGCCGACCTGGGCGGGTGCAGGTCCGGGGGCGCATCCTCGCCAACAACGGCGACTGCCTGCGTCAGGCGGCGGAGGACGGCTACGGCATCGTGCTGGGGCCGAGCTTCATCCTCCATCAGGCGATCGAAGGGGTCCGACTGGTACCCATCCTCATGGATCACCAATGGCCGACCCTGCACGCCTACGCGGTCTACCCCCGCACCCGCCACCTCTCCCGCCGGGTGCGCGCCTTCGTGGACTTCCTCGCGGAGCGCTTCGCCGGCGTGCCCTATTGGGACCGCTGCCTAGAAGCGGGGGAGGGTCCACCCTCCTGACGGGGCCCTCGCCCAGCCCAGCACCCGCAAGGACCTCCGTGCCAACCCCCAACGCACCCCGGCAATTCTGCCCAGCAACTCTTGGGGTTCACTCGCGTTCCCCTGGCCTAGACGTCGGGGTTGCCTCCGCACCCTTGCCCGGGGCACTTGAAAAGCAGTCCCCGATTGGCACCTTAGGGCTTTGAAGCAGCTCAATGCTGTCGACGGCGACAACCCACCAGTCAGGTGGCCTTGCCAGCACCCGACGAGGATACAGACCCCATGATTTCGAACCGCATGGCAGCACACATCAGCACCCAGCTCAATCGGGAGCTCTATTCGGCGTACTTCTACCTCGGGCTCTCGGCACAGGCCGAGGCCATGAACCTCAAAGGGACCGCGGCCTGGTTTCTGGCCAAGCACACCGAGGAAGGAGCCCATGGGATGAAGATGTATCGCTACCTGATCGACCAGGGTGCAACCATCGCGCTGACCCAGATCGCGGCGCCGCCGGGCGAGCCCGAGGGCGTGCTCCCGATGTTCGAGCGGACCCTCGCCCACGAGCGAGAGGTCACCGCCGCCATCAACGACCTGGTCGACCAGGCACTGTCGGAGAAGGACCATGCGACGCACATCTTTCTGCAGTGGTTCGTCACCGAGCAGATTGAGGAAGAGGCGACCCTGAACGACATCCTCGGGCGCCTGCGCCGGTTCGGCGACCAGGGTCAGGGTCTGTTGATGATCGACAACGAGCTGGCGGCGCTCGCGAAGCAGATCGCCCAGGGGGAGGCTGCGCAGACCGCCTCCGGTGTGTAGCTGCATCGCTGATCCCAGGAGACTTGCGTCATGGGCAAGAAGGCCGCCAAGTGCTGTAAGAAATACAAGGAAGGCAAGCGCTGCAAGAAGTGCCCGAAGCGTTCGTCCTGACCATGGGAACGGGCCCGAAGCGCCGCCCGGACTCCGCCGTTATGCGGGAGTCACCGACCACCGGGGTACCCGCACTCTAGGGGCCGGCGGCGTTCACGCGGCTCGCAGGTCGACATTCTTCAGCGGAAACTGACGAATCCGCTTGCCGGTCGCGGCAAAGATGGCGTTGAGCACCGCCGGGGCCGCGACCGCGATGGTGGGCTCTCCAATGCCTCCCCAGAAGCCACCCGACGGCATCACGATTGACTCGACCTTCGGCATCTCCGCGATCAGCATGGATGGATAGGTGTCGAAGTTCTCCTGCTCGACTCGCCCACCCTTGATCGTGCATTCGCCATAGAGCAGCGCCGAGAGGCCGAACACGAAGGACCCTTCGATCTGGGCCTCGATCTGCTGCGGATTCACCGCATGACCGGGATCGGTGGCGGCGACGATGCGGTGGACCTTCAGCCGGCCGCGCCCATCCACCGAGACCTCGGCGCAGGCCGCGACGTAGCTCGCGAAGGTCTTGCACACCGCCAGGCCCCGGTGCACGCCCTCGGGGGCGGGTGTGCCCCAACCGGCCCGCTCCGCCACCGCGTTCAGGACCGCGAGGCTCTGGGGATGATCCGCCATCAGCCTGCGTCTGAAGGCGAGGGGGTCCGTGCCGGCGGCGTGGGCCAGCTCGTCGATGAAGCACTCCATGTAGATGGCGTTCTGATTGATGTTCACCCCGCGCCAGAAGCCCGGCGGTATGGGTGGGTTGCGCATCGCGTGATCGACCAGGAGATTGGGCACCGAGTAGCTGAGGGCGTGATCGCCGTCCGGCAGGAGCCCCTGGAAGGTGATCATGTCGGCGCCGTCCTGCAGGGCCTCGGGCCGTACGGCGGCCAGGATCGATTGCCCCGAGAGGCGGATACGCAGGCCGACCAGGTCGCCCCGCTCGTCGAGCGCGCCGATCAGCCTCGCCTGGGTGATGGGGTGATAGGCGCCGTGCCCCATGTCTTCCTCGCGGGTCCACAGGAGCTTCACCGGCGTGCCGGGGAGCTGCCTGGCGATCGCCACGGCCTGCTTGACGAAATCGTGAAAGGCCCCGCGCCGCCCGAAGCCGCCGCCCAGATGGATCTTGTAGACCTCGCACT
>JBGSUY010000283.1:0-5038 GCA_041753195.1 Chromatiaceae bacterium | reverse complement strand
CAACGCGACGGCATGGGCCAGTTGCTGCAGCTTGATCATGATGCAGCCAGGGTATCAGGTATCGCTGTTTTTCACATTTGACACATTGCAAGATCGGCGCCCATTATCGCGGGCCGCCGAGCGTCCGACCGCGGCGATCAGCCGCGACCACGCGGATGGACACGGGTCACCTGCCCATGAACTCGAGTTGCGGTGGCTAGTGTGTCCGCGTCCCTCCCGGGATGCGGTTGGAAGGACCCGGGTTGTTGGCCTACCAGGAGTTTTTTCAGGATGATCCCGCGCGGGCTCGCACGGCGTCCCGTGGTCTGTTTTCCATCGGTTCCAAAGAGGGTTGCGGATGCGGGTTTGGCTTGCGTGCATGGCAGTCGTATGTGCTGGACAGGCGTCGGCGCAGGGCTCCGGCTGGAGTTTCGCGCTCTCTCCGTACCTCTGGGCGCCAGGGATCACCTCCTCCGTTGAGACCAGGTGGGGAACTGTCGAAGTCGACAAGAGCAGCAGGGACGTGCTCTCCAAGCTCGATTTCGCCTTCATGGGGGCCTTCGAGGCACGCACCGGCCGCTGGGGTCTGATCGCCGACCTGTTCTACGCCGATCTCTCGCAGAGCCGCGCGACCCCGCTCGGCCTGCTGTTTTCGCGGGCGCAGGTCGAGACCGAGGCGACGGCGCTGAGCGCCTATGCCGCCTATCGGATCCACGAGGACGACCGGACCAGCGTCGACCTGTTGGCCGGACTCCGGGTCAACTCCTTGGATGTCGACCTGTCCCTCTCACCCGGCCTGCTCCGGGGCCAACGCATCGGCGTGAGCGAGACCTGGGTCGATCCGCTGATCGCCGGGCGCGTGCGCTTCGCGATCACCGACCATTGGTTCGCGACCGCCTTCGCCGACGTCGGCGGCTTCGACGGCTCGGATTTCACCTGGCAGGTCTTCGCCAGCCTCGGCTACCAGTTCGACGACCGCTGGTCTGTCCAGGGCGGCTGGCGCCATTTCGTGATCGACAAGGAGATCGACGGGCGCGATGTCGACACCGACTTCAACGGCCCCTTGCTCGGCTTCACTGTGAGATTCTGAGGGGAGCGCCGAGACTGCTTTAGTACATCCGTGCACCGCCCGCATTTGGCCTTTCCATCGACGCCAACGTGCTGACTCTGTATGCCTCAAGTCCATCCACCAACGAGAGAATTAGATGACTGCTCGATTTCCCGTCCTGATCACATTCCTTGCCGCAGCCGCGGCAGCCGGCCTTGCGTCGGCGGCTGACACCCCCACCGGCGCCAGCCCGGACAACACCTTCACCTTAAAGCGTGGAGAAAACCTCTCCACGCTCTGCGCCAACATCAGGCAATCAGGGGTTGATCTCTCGATCCCTGATTGCGTCAAGCAGATCCTGTTCAGCAACAGGCAATGGTTTGACGAAACCTTCGGGTATGTATGGAAAGATCCCGCATCCGTTAACCTGGACTCGGCCATCAGGCTCTGGGCTGGCGTCCCCTACACCTTGCCTGAGGAACTGGCGCAAGCCAACCGCCAGGGCCTGGCCATCGCAACTGAGGCGGCGAAGGCCGCGACAACGCCTACCCCTGCCCATCCTGGCCATTTTGACCCCAAGGGCAAGGCCCCGTCGCAATTCACCATCGAGGTGCTCAAGCAGGCCCAGGCGGCGCTGCCATTCTCCGACACCCGGGATTTCGATGAAAACGAGAAAGGCTTGATTGCCCCGATGAAGGATCTCCAGATCATGGCGGATGCTGGCCATGTCGCCTGGGACATGGAGCAGTACCAGTTCATCGACCAACAGGATCAATTTGACAGCATTCACCCATCCCTGCATCGCATCGCCAAACTGAACAACAACTACGGGCTCTACGAGGTGGTCCCGGGCATCTATCAGGCGCGCGGCCTCGACCTCGCCCAGATCTCATTCATCCGGGGCAAGACCGGCTGGATCGTGCTCGACCCCCTGGTGAGCGCGGAAACGGCCCGTGCGGGCCTGAAGCTCTTGCAGGAGCACGTCGGCGAGGGCCTTCCAGTCACCGCCGTGATCTATTCCCATGACCATGCCGACCACTGGGGCGGCGTGCGCGGTATCGTCGACGAGGCGGACGTGCGCGCCGGCAAGGTCGAAATCATCGCCCCGGATGGCTTCATGGAGGCCCTAGTCTCGGAGAATGTGTTCGCCGGCAACGCCATGAACCGGCGGCTCTTCTATCAGTACGGCACCCTGCTGCCCCGCAGCCCCTATGGTTACGTTAGCCAAGGTCTCGGCCAGGGCGTCTCGGCCGGTGCCGTGGGCCTGATCGCGCCGACCCGGTTCATCACCAAGCCCATCGAGGAGATCGACGTAGATGGCATCCGGATGGTGTTCCAGCTCACACCGCACACCGAAGCCCCGACGGAGATGAACACCTGGCTTCCCGACACCAAGGTGCTGTGGATGGCCGAGAACGTGATGGCCGGCCTGCATAACATCTATACCCTGCGCGGGGCGCCGGTGCGCAACCCGCTGAACTGGTCGAAGTACCTGAACCAGTCGCTGCATCTGTTCGGAACTCAGGCCGAGGTGATGTTCACGGCCCACCATTGGCCGCGTTGGGGCAATGACCGGATTCAGGATGTGCTGCGCGCCCAGCGCGATCTCTACGCCAACATGAACAACCAGGTGCTGCATCTCGCCAACCAGGGCGTGACCATCAACGAGATCCACAACGTCTATGAGCTTCCCAAGAGCCTGCAGGACAAGTGGTATACGCGGGGCTACCACGGTTCGCCCGAGCACAACAGCCGGGGCGTCATTCAGCGCTTCCTCGGCTTCTGGGATGCCAATCCGGCAACCCTGATCCCACTCTCGCCGGGTGATTCCGCCCCGCTCTATGTCGAGATGATGGGCGGTGCGGAGAAGATCCTGGCGCGCGGGCGGCAGCTCAATGACAAGGGGGCCTATCTCTACGCCCAGGAGATCCTGAACAGGCTGGTGCAGGCGGAGCCGCAGAATCAGGCCGCCAAGGACCTGTTGGCGGACACCTTCGAGCAGATCGGCTACCAGCAGGAGAACCCAGGACTGCGCAACAGCTTCCTGGCCGGTGCCTATGAGCTGCGCAACGGTATCCCGCAGGGCGAGATCGCCCAGACCGCCGGCCCTGACACCATCCGGGCCATGTCCACCGGCCTCTGGCTCGACTTCCTCGGCATCCGCATGGACAGCCGCAAGGCCGAGGGGATGCGCTACACCATCAACCTGATCACGCCGGACAATGGCGAGAAATACCTGGTCGAGTTGGAGAACGCGACCCTCACCAACATCGAGGGCTTTCAGTCCGACAAGGCCAACCTGACCCTCACCATCAATCGCTCCGACCTGGAGCAGACGATGATGGGGTTGAAGACCTTCGAGCAACAGATCGCTGAGGGCACCGCCAAGGCGACCGGCGACGCGGGGATCCTGACGAAGATCGCCTCGATCATGGTGGACTTCGACCCGCGCTTCGAGATCCTGCCCGGCACCAAGGCCAGGACGGTCGAGACGGAGCCGGCCACCCCCTTCAAGGTTGAGGTGGGCAACCCGATCGCCGAGTAATCGAGCCACGTCGATGCTGGGCGCGACTCGTGATCGGGTCGTGCCCAGTGTTCGGTCGGCCAGTCCTGCCTTCACATGCTGTTGATCTCCCCAGCCGTAGCGCCCCCGTCACCTAGCGTGAAAGGCGCCGCTAGCCCCTGCCGCGCCTGGGCTCGCCCATGCGAGCACGCCTTCTGCCTGCGGCAAGAGCGCCCCGTTAGCGTGAAAGTCTCTCATGCTCCGGGGTGTCGCCGAGCCGACACGGTCGTTAGCTAGGACGCCTCAGTCCGGCGCCACGGCGGGCCCTCTTCACGCATCGGCGCCGACGACCAATCGGTCGGCGCTGCGCCGAAGGTACGGCTTGGTCTTGGCGAGGAGCGGTTTGCCCGGATCCTGATCAACGCGCCGCGAAGGAATTCCGCGTAGGCTGGGCCGCGGTACCAAGCCCAACACCCAGTGGCGCTTGACCGTTCGATTGTTGGGCCTCCTTCGTCGGCCCAACCAACCGCAGGGCGCGTCGACGGGTAGGCAGAGAACCTATCGGCACAGTCTTCGGGCGCCGGCACCTAGACTCTCGATGTCAACACTCACAGGTCTCGGAGGCCTCGGATGAAACGCGTTCGGTCTGTTTGGTGTACCGCCATGCTGGCGCTCACGCTCATCGTCCTGCCACGGGCCGAGGCGGGCGAGGTGCTCGATGGCGTGAAGGCCCGCGGGCAAGTGCGCTGCGGGGTGAGCGAAGGCATCCCCGGCTTCTCCGAAATGGATGCGGCCGGAGCCTGGCACGGATTCGATGTGGATTTCTGTCGCGCGGTGGCGGCCGCCGTCTTGGGTGACCCGGACAAGGTCGGGTTCGTGCCGCTGAGCGCCTCGGCCCGTTTCCCCGTGCTGCGGACGCACCGGATCGACCTCTTGCTGGCCAATACCACCTGGACACTGACCCGCGAGGCGGTGTTGAGGGTCCAGTTTCCCGGGATCCTGTTCTTTGACGGCCAAGGCTTCATGGTCCCGGCCGCCGCCGGCATTGCAACCCTCGCGGACCTGAATGGCGCGACGGTCTGTGTGGAGAAGGGAACGACACACCAGCGCAACCTGACCGACTATTTCAGGATGAACGGCTGGTCCGTGGAGCCGCTGGTGATCGACTCGGCCCCCAAGGCCGCGGCGGCCTTCTTTGCCGGCGATTGCCGCGCCTACACCTCGGACTCGGCCCAACTGGCCGCCATGCGCCTGCTGGCGCCGGGTGATCCGAGGGCGTTCCTGATCCTCCCCGAGCGCATCTCCAATGAACCGCTCAGCCCGGTCGTCTGGGGTGGCGATCCGGAGTGGACCACACTCATCCGCTGGGTGCTGAACGTCCTGGTGCTGGCGGAGCAGCACGGCGTCACGCGCGACAACCTCGATGCGGTGATCGCCGAGGGCAGCAACCCCCTGGTGCGGGCGACCGCTGACGAGCGGGAGCTGCTGGCGCGCTCGCTGGGTGTCAC
>JBGSUY010000282.1:0-2529 GCA_041753195.1 Chromatiaceae bacterium | reverse complement strand
CAACGCGACGGCATGGGCCAGTTGCTGCAGCTTGATCATGATGCAGCCAGGGTATCAGGTATCGCTGTTTTTCACATTTGACACATTGCAAGATCGGCGCCCATTATCGCGGGCCGCCGAGCGTCCGACCGCGGCGATCAGTCGCGATCACGCGGACGGACCTGGTTCACCTGTACGGGACCTCAGAGTTGCAGGGGCTCGTGTGTCCGCGCCCCTCCCGGGATGCGGTTGGAAGGCCCCCGGGCTGTTGGCCCACCAGGAGTCTTGTGTCAGGACGATCCCGCGCGGGCTCCCACGACGTCATGTGGTCCGTTTTCGATCGGTTCTGGAGGAGGTTGCGGATGCGGGCTTGGATCGCGTGCATGGCAGTCGTGTGTGCTGGACACGCGTCGGCCCAGGGCGCCGGCTGGGGCTTCGCGCTCTCACCGTACCTCTGGGCGCCAGGGATCACCTCGTCCGTTGGGACCCGGTGGGGGACCGTCGAAGTCGACAAGAGCAGCAGTGACGTGCTCTCCAAGCTTGATTTCGCCTTCATGGGGGCGTTGGAGGCACGCAACGACCGCTGGGGTCTGATCGCCGACCTGTTCTACGCCGATCTCTCGCAGAGCCGCGCGACCCCGCTCGGCCTGCTGTTTTCGCGGGCGCAGGTCGAGACCGAGGCGACGGCGCTGAGCGCCTATGCCGCCTATCGCATCCACGAGGACGACCGGACCAGCGTTGACCTGTTGGCCGGACTGCGGGTCAACTCCTTGGATGTCGACCTGTCCCTCTCGCCCGGCCTGCTCCGGGGCCAGCGTATCGGCGTGAGCGAGACCTGGGTCGATCCGCTGATCGGCGGGCGCGTGCGATTCGCGATCACCGACCATTGGTTCGCGACCGCCTTCGCCGACGTCGGCGGCTTCGACGTTGGCACGGATTTCACCTGGCAGGTCTTCGCCAGCCTCGGCTACCAGTTCGACGACCGCTGGTCTGTCCAGGGCGGCTGGCGCCATTTCGTGATCGACAAGGAGATCGACGGGCGCGATGTCGACACCGACTTCAAGGGCCCCTTGCTCGGCTTCACTGTGAGATTCTGACGGGAGCAGCGAGACTGCCCCCTCCTATCCGTGTACCTACCCCGTTTGGCGCTACCCTCGACGCCAAACGGCTGGCGCCGCATTCCTTTAAGCCCATCCACCAACGAGAGAACTAGATGACTGCTCGATTTCCGGTCCTGATCACATTCCTTGCTGCAACAGCGGCAGCCGGCCTCGCGTCGGCGGCTGACACCCCCGCCGGCGCCAGCGCGGACAACACCTTCACCTTGAAGCGTGGAGAAAACCTCTCCAGTGTCTGCGCCAACATTCGGCAATCAGGGGTTGATATCTCGATCCCTGATTGCGTCAAGCAGATCCTGTTCAGCAACAGGGAATGGTTTGACAAGACGTTCGGGTACGTATGGAAAGATTTCGCATCCGTTAACCTGGACTCGGCCATTCGGCTCTGGGCTGGCGTCCCCTACACCTTGCCTGAGGAGCTGGCGCAGGCCAACCGCCAGGGCCCGGCCATCGCGCCTGAGGCGGCGAAAGCCGCGACAACGCCCACCCCTGCCCATCCTGGCCATTTCGACCCCAAGGGCAAGGCCCCGTCGCAATTCACCATCGAGGTGCTCAAGCAGGCGCGGGCGGACCTGCCGTTCTCCGACACCCGGGATTTCGATGAAAACGAGAAAGGCTTGATCGCCCCGATGAAGGACCTCCAGATCATGGCGGATGCCGGCCATGTCGCCTGGGACATGGAGCAGTACCAGTTCATCGACCAACAGGATGAATTCGACAGCATTCACCCGTCCCTGCATCGCATCGCCAAACTGAACAACAACTACGGGCTCTACGAGGTCGTACCAGGCATCTATCAGGCTCGCGGCCTCGACCTCGCCCAGATCTCATTCATCCGGGGCAAGACCGGCTGGATCGTGCTCGATCCCCTGGTGAGCGCGGAGACGGCCCGTGCGGGCCTGAAGCTCTTGCAGGAGCACGTGGGCGAGGGCCTTCCAGTCACCGCCGTGATCTATTCCCATGACCATGCCGACCACTGGGGCGGCGTGCGGGGCATCGTCGACGAGGCGGACGTGCGCGCCGGGAGGGTCGAAATCATCGCCCCGGATGGCTTCATGGAGGCCCTGGTCTCGGAGAACGTGTTCGCCGGCAATGCCATGAACCGGCGGCTCTTCTATCAGTACGGCACCCTGCTGCCGCGCAGCCCCTATGGCTACGTCAGCCAGGGTCTCGGCCAAGGCGTCTCGGCCGGTGCCGTGGGCCTGATCGCGCCGACCCGATTCATCACCAAGCCCATCGAGGAGATCGATGTCGATGGCATCCGGATGGTGTTCCAGCTCACGCCGCATACGTGTCAAGACCCGGGAGATTGTTTACATCTGAAACAAACAGTTCTGGATTCTTTTGATACCACTCGTGGAGTGCCTCTACGGGGCTGATATGGCCGAGGGCGCGTTGCGGGATATGGTGATTGTAGATGCTGACGTAACGC
>JBGSUY010000281.1:0-2335 GCA_041753195.1 Chromatiaceae bacterium | reverse complement strand
AGGGCCTGGGCGAACTGGTCCCGCTCCCGGGCCGCGCGGGCGGCCATCACCGCCGCAACCCGGTCCGGGTAGAGCGCGCCCTGATAGCACAGGGGCTCGAGAGGCAGGATGCCGGACTGGGCCAACTCCTCGGCCAGGGCCCAGGAACGGGCTGCGTCCGCTTCTGGCTCGCGCACCCGCTGGGCCGCCGGCTCCCAGGCGGGAGGCAATCCCGGCCGGGCGCCCAGGCGCTCCATCTCGCGCGAGAGTCCGGGGAGCTCCTCGGCGATTCGGGCGTCGAGCCGCAGCCCCTCCAGAGACTGGAAGAGGGCGAGTTCCCGAAGCGGATCGGCGAACCTGGTGAGGCGTTCGGCGGCAGGCTCCCGCCAGGTGCCGAACCAGGTCTGGGCCCACAGGCGGGCGATGATGCACTTGTAGAGCCGGAAGTTGTCCTCCCGGGTGTCGAAACGGCTCAGGGCAGCGGGCAGGAACAGGGTCTCGGTATCGGTGTAGACGGCCTGACCCGCATCCTGGCCGGCCTCCAGTCGCAGGTGTCGCCCGGCCAGCCCGGTGGTGAAGGCGTCCAGGACCTGGGAGAGATCGGCGAGGCGCACCCCGCCCTGGCGCTCGCGCAGGGTCAGGGCCTGGGCCTCCACCTGCTGCATGAAGCGGATGCAGCCCTGGGTCCCCTTCTGGTCGTAGACCTCCAAGAGCTCCAGCACCCAGGGGTGGATGGCCTCGTCCGGCAGGTGCCGAAGCACCTCGGGTGCATGAACGCAAAAATGACCGGCCAGGTCCAGACTGGTGCGGCAGACGCCCTCCACCTCCCGGTAGAGGCCCTCCACCCGAGCCGCCGGAAACCAGGCCAGGGCCTCGGCGGCGGCTTCGACGCTGCGCCGCATGGAGAGCACCAGAAAGACCAGAGACTCGAGGCGCTGCTGGATCGCCTCGACGGGGAGCGCATCCGGTGCCGGGCGGCCGTCCCGGCCGCAGCGGCGGGCCACAGCTCCGCGTCGCTCAAGCGGGCATGACGTACCCGCGCCAGGAACTCCTACTGGCTCAGCTCCTCGCCGATGGTCTTGTCATCGCTTATGGGTCAGACATCGAACCGGGCCCACACCGGGCAGTGGTCGGACGGGCGCTCCATGGCGCGGATCGCGTAGTCGATCCCGGCCTCGACCAGCCGCTCCATCAAGGGCGCGGTGACCAGCAGCAGGTCGATACGCAAGCCCCGCTTCGGCTCCCGCTCGAAGCCCTTAGATCGATAGTCGAACCAGCTGAAGCGATCGTCCGCCGCCGGATGGGCCACCCGGTAGGTGTCGTGGAGTCCCCAGTCGGTCAGGACCTTGAGCCACTCCCGCTCCTCCGGCAGGAAGCTGCACTTGCCCTCCCGCAGCCAGCGCCTGGCGTTCTCTGGTCCGATGCCAATGTCCAAGTCCAATGGGGCCACGTTCATGTCACCCATCAGAACGAGATTCTGGTCGGGTGAGAAATGCCCCTGGATATAGCGGGCCAGATCCGCGTAGAAGCGTGCCTTGCCCGGAAATTTGACGGGGTGATCCCGGCTCTCTCCCTGGGGGAAGTAGGCATTGATCACCGTCAGCTCCGCGGCGCCATCTAGCCCGTAACGGCCGGTGATGAGGCGCCGCTGGGAGTCCTCGCCGTCGTCGGGCAGGCCCCTGTGGATCTCCAGGGGCTCCCGCTTGCTCAGCAGGGCCACCCCATAATGGCCCTTTTGACCGTGGAAGTGGGCGCGGTAGCCCAGCCCCTCCACCGACTCCAGGGGGAACTCGGCATCCGCCACCTTGCACTCCTGGATCCCCAGAATGTCCGGGTCCAGGGCCGCCTTCACCGCCGCCAGCTGATGGGGCCGGGCACGGATGCCGTTGATGTTGAATGAGCAGAGTGTCAGCACCTTAACCCCCATCCAGGATCTCGAAAGTCTCTTTACGCCCCATCTCCAGGCCATGGACGTGGGCCCGCCCCCAAGGCATCAGGGCCTGTTGGGCGATCAGCCCCCAAGTCTCCCTGTCCTGGTCCAGGGCCAGATCCGGAGGCAGGACGTCCCCGTGCCCGAGCTCCCGGATGGCCTGGGCCATGCCGTTGGCATAGCCCCGATCGTACCAGCCCTGGGCATCGTCCTGGCGCTCCAGGAAACCCTGGGTCTCGCCATAGAGGTCCCGCAGCAGGCGAATCAACTGGGCCAGGATCTGAGGTTCCACGGGACTCGATCTCAGGACCAGACGAGGGGCGCCGGTGCCAGTGGGTCCGGGGCACGGCCGATCAGCCCAAGGACCGCGAGGGCCGCCTCCCGGGCGGCGTTGTGGCGCATGCCGGCGTGGATGCGGCCATACTC
>JBGSUY010000280.1:0-14653 GCA_041753195.1 Chromatiaceae bacterium | reverse complement strand
ACCGCCGCGCGCATCTTCACCGGCGCACCCGTCCCCCCGGGCGCCGACACGGTGGTGATGCAGGAGATTTGCCGCGCCGAAGGCGACTGGGTGGAGGTCCCCGCGAATATCGAGACCGGCGCCAACATCCGCCGCGCCGGCGAGGACATCGCCACCGGGTCCGAGGTAATCGGGCGCGGGACAAGGCTCGCGCCCCAGCACCTGGGGCTTGCCGCCTCGGTCGGAGCCAGCCACCTGACCGTCTTTCGACGCCTGCGGGTCGCCATCTTCTCCACCGGCGACGAGCTGGTGGCACCCGGCACCCCGCTCGGCCCCGGTCAGATCTACAACTCCAATCGCTTCACGCTGACCGGACTGCTCCAGGGCATCGGCTGCTCGATCATCGATCTCGGCAGCGTCGAGGACTCGCTCGGGGCCACCGTGGAGATCCTGGAGCGCGCCGCCAGCGAGGCCGACCTCGTCATCGCCACCGGCGGCGTCTCGGTCGGCGACGAGGACCACGTCAAGACGGCCATCGAGCGTCTGGGGTCCCTGGAGCTGTGGAACGTCGCCATCCGACCGGGCAAACCAGTCGCCTTCGGGCGGGTCGCGGACACACCCTTTCTCGGCACCCCGGGCAACCCGGTCGCCGTATTCGCCACCTTCTGTCTATTCGCGCGCCCGTTCGTATTGCGCATGCAGGGCGCCGTCGGAGAGCTGGAGCCACGGCTGCAACGGGTGCGCGCCGGCTTCCATTGGCCGCACCCGGACCGGCGGCGGGAATTCCAACGCGCCCGTCTGGTCACTGCTGAAGACGGAGTCCCGACGGCACTCGTCTACCCCAGCCGATCCTCCGGTGTGCTGTCCTCGGTGGCCTGGGCCGACGGATTTGTCGAGATCCCCGAGGGGAGGGTCATCCGCCCCGGCGATCCGGTGGACTTCATGCCCTTTAACGACCTGCTGCACTGATTCCTACGCCAAGTCCAATGCAACGGATACGAGGCAAGATCACGGCAACGCGGCCATGAGCACGACATGATCCAGATTCTTTACTTTGCACGGCTGCGCGAGCAGCTTGGGACCGCCGGTGAGCAGCTTGATCTGCCCCCCGACGTTAGCACCGTGGCCGACCTGATCGCGTTTCTAGCCGGTCGGGGCGGAATCTGGGCGGATGCTTTGACTGGCGGGGAGACTTTGATGACCGCTGTGAACCACGAGATGGCGCGAGCGGATAGTTCGATTCGGGACGGGGATGAGGTTGGGATTTTTCCGCCGGTGACAGGCGGGTGATCAGGTCAATCGCCGCTCGGCAGTTTCGATTGAATTGAAGATCCGTGGGCTGTCTTTGGTTTTCTTCCACCCAGACGAGCACTTCTGTATAGCATCGACCCGCCGGCCGAACTACCAGGCCTTAAGCCCCGCCTGACGCCCGAACTCCGTCAGATAGGCATCCACGTCGGCAGGCGAGTGATCCACCAGCCTGCGCTCCGGGTGGGCGGCAATGTATTGGCCCGCGCGACGGACCGTCCACCAGTCGAACGGCGGCCTGACGCCTGATTCGTGGAGCTTTTCGATGTAGCGGTCCCAGAACGACCGTACCTTATCCTTGTAGGTTGACGGGTTTGCGGGCATCGCCTAGTCTCCGATCCACCGAACACGGGATGGGAAGGGGGAGCGCAGCGCGCGAGCCCCTACCTGGTTCAGTGTAGAGACTAGACCGATTCTGTCTAGTAACGCGGACATGGAATCCGTCTAGCACCGTTAAGGCAGAATCTGTCTAATCAACTGTTATGCAACTCTCCCCAAAAAAGGCGTTCGACATGAGAATAGTCATGAAAGTCACTTTTGCCAGTATGGCATATTTCCTGTTGGTATTCGCCCAGAACGTCAGCGCCGGAGGTTTGTTAGGCGACATCGTTGAGGGTGTCGGGCGAGCGACGGGTATTAAACCAATCGAAGATTTAGGGCGTAACGCCGATGAGGAATATAGACGTATTAAAGAAAGCAATCCTGATTACAAGAGGATTGAGGAGGGTGCCACGAATATGGTGCGGCGTCCTTTTGCCATTGCCTGCACGATACCCTATCAAACGATTACAAATGTTGTAATTTCTCAATGCTCAAATTGGGATGGGAGGCTTGATGATCAACACCTGATTGAACAAGCCAAGAATATTCTGGTTTCCAATGGGATTTTCCCGCAAAGTGAGTTTAATGGCATTCAAATCAGGTGGTGCCCTCTTTCCGGGGCGCATGGCATGGCCCCAGACCGCGGACGTATATATCTTGACGCTTCTCAGAAAGAAGCAGTGTCTGAGGATATCGCAGTCCTGTTGGCTCATGAGATGGTGCATGTCATTCAGTACCGAAGGATGGGTACGGATAACTTTAAGTGCGAATACAGTAGGAAATACGCGGAATGCGGCGGTTGCCAAGACAGCCGACATTCACTCGAGGCCGAGGCATATTCATTCCAACATGACGTGGCTAAACGGCTGTCCGAGAATAATCAAGTTCAATATCAGCAGGCCAATGACGCACAAAACACCTACGCAGGTGCGCAGCAGGAAGGTGTAAGACCGGGATTGCAATATCCTCAGCCTTTGCCAACAATAGCTACCCCACTGTATTGTTGTAACCCTGCTAACAGCATGAAAGTCTGCCAGATAGCTCAAGTTACAGGGGGAACTGGAATCGCCTGTCAATGTTTAGGAGTTTTTGGAACTGGCTACACGTGCTACTAAAAAAGAAGGCGCCAAGGATAAGAGGATAAGGGCCAGGATCGAATTCCTTTTCCGGAAACCAAGAAGAGCCTAACCTTCGCCTAAAAAGAACATGCCTGGGGTCAGGTCTTCCTTTTTGCCTTTCTTAAGCTATGTAGAGCGTCGGGAGCGACCAATGTGCAAAGATGGAATTTGATTGGGACGAAGACAAGGCGACGAGGAACTTTGCAAAACACGGTGTCTCCTTCGACGAGAGCGTGAAGCGTCGGGGGTCAGGTCTCGCATTGTCACATCCTGGTGGATCGCGACACCTACCTGCTGGCGCTGCGCCAGCACTTACGAGACGCAATGCTACGATGCGAGACCTGACTCCAATACCTGACCCCAATACCCCGCAATACCCCGTGAGATTTCTGAAAAATTCGGTGTAAACCTCGCTACGATCGGACGGATCGTACGAGCCGCAATGCTACGATGCGAGACCTGACCCGAATACCCCCTGACCCCAATACCCCCATGTCCACTATTAGCTGGTCCGCCGAGTTCGCCAAAGTCATCTCTTGCGCTGCCTGCTCCCGAGCCACTGACCGCAACATCCTGCGAGATGCAGACGAAAACGTGCCCCAGCCGGGCTACGTTGGCGAGACCTACTGGAAGCACCGGATCGCACTGGTCGGCCAGAACCCGGGAACACCCAAGACACTCGAACTCCAAGACAAGCCGTACACAGTTGCCCTGCGGAGGCTGAGGGATACGCCGACCGAAGACAAGTACCAAGAACTCCACACGGTGCTTCAGGCTTTCATTCCCAAGTGGCCCGTTCACGGCAACTACTTTCCACTTGTTGAATGCGGTCTGTCACTCCGAGACATCGCCTATTTCAACGTTGTCCGCTGTCGCACCAGCGGTGACGCGAAGCCCGGTGTCAACACAGTGAACACCTGTCTTCATAACCACTTTGGTCGCTGGCTAGACAACCTTGCGCCGCGGGTAGTCGTTTTCATCGGCAAGTGGGGAGCCGATCGCGCCTCACAGGAGGTCGAGCGCCGAGGCATTCCGTTCACGTTTATGAACCGGCAGCGTAGCCTGTCGTCACACGAGCGCAGCGAGAATCGCAGAGCAGTAGTACAACTCGTCCGCGCGAGTGATGCCTAACCCCTCGCTCAAGCGGAGCGCCAACGGCAGGCCACCAGGCCCGGTCGAATCAGCCACTCGTCAAGCGGCTGGACACCAGACGAGAAACAATCGACTCGATGGGTCTCGGAAAGCGGCGCCGGGGCCTCGAGGGTCACACCTTCCAAGGGCTTGGGGCGGCCATCAGGCGCTCGTAACCCTCTCCCGCAGGGGGATGATCAAATACGGCAAGGAAGTGCTCGTACGTCTCTCGGTCGACTCTGACCAGCACTCCTCGGGGTCAAGCACTCCTCGGGGTCAGGTCTCGCATTGTCGCATCGCGCGACCGGAGCTAGACTTTCGGGATGTCGAGACCTTTGCGAATCGAATTTGCCGGTGCGTTGTACCACCTGACTGCCCGCGGTGACAGGCGGGAGGCGATCTACGAAGACGACGCGGATCGACAGAGCTTCCTGGATGTTCTCGCGGAAGTGGTAGAACGTTACAACTGGGTGTGCCACGCTTTCTGTCTCATGACCAACCACTACCATCTGGTGGTGGAGACCGTTGAGGGGAATCTTTCGCAAGGGATGCGGCACCTGAACGGGGTCTATACCCAGGCGTCGAACCGACGCCATGGGCGAACCGGCCATCTGTTCCAGGGACGGTTCAAGGGCATCTTGGTGGATCGCGACGCCTACCTGCTGGAGCTGAGCCGGTACGTCGTGTTGAACCCGGTTCGGGCGGGGATGGTCGATGATCCGGGGCAATGGCCCTGGAGCAGTTACCGAGCGATGATCGGAACGGCGTCGGTTCCCCATTGGCTGTCGGTGGATGGACTTCTCGGGCAGTTTGGGCAAGGCAGGGAACAAGCGCGTCGCCGCTACCGGAACTTCGTTGTCGAAGGCATCGGCGGCATCGGCGGTAGCATTTGGGAGGGCTTGCGCCAGCAGATTTACCTCGGCGACGAGTCCTTTGTCGAGCGCATGCAGGCTCGGGCGAAAATGGTGGGGGATAATCTGACCGTTCCAAAGGCACAGCGCCGCCCGCCGCCGGAGCCGCTGACAGCGTTCATGGCCCATCCTGGTGGGCGAAATGCGGGCATTGCGGCCGCCTACGCGACCGGCGCATACAGCTACCGTGAGATTTCGGAAAAATTCGGTCTACACCTCGCTACCGTTGGACGGATCGTACGAGGCGCAATGCAACAATGCGAGACCTGACCCGAACATGGCCTGACCCGAATGGCATGGCCTCGGAGCTTCCGCCCAAGACCGAGATCATCAAGAGCGTCACCCTCGGCGACGCCCAGGCCCAGCTCTACGAGGGGATACGCCTGTCGATGGAGAAACGGGTACGCGAGGCGATCGCGGCCCAGGGGCTGGCACGCAGCCACATCACCATCCTCGACGCCCTGCTCAAGCTCCGTCAGACCTGCTGCGACCCGCGCCTGCTGAAGCTCCCGGCGGCCGCCCGGGTGCGGGAATCGGCCAAGCTCGAGCTGCTGGTGGATCTGCTGCCCGAGCAGTTGGAAGAAGGGCGGCGGATACTGCTCTTCTCCCAATTCACCTCGATGCTCGCGCTGATCGAGACCGAGCTCGAGTGACGCGCCATCCCCTATGCCAAGCTCACCGGCCAGACGCGCAAGCGCGACGAGACCATCGACAGCTTTCGCTCCGGCGCCGTCGACCTCTTCCTGATCAGCCTCAAGGCGGGTGGCGTGGGGCTCAACCTCACCGAGGCGAACACCGTCATCCTCTACGACCCCTGGTGGAACCCGGCAGTGGAGACCCAGGCGGCGGACCGCGCCCATCGTATCGGTCAGGACAAGCCGGTCTTCGTCTACAAACTGGTGACCGAACAGACCGTTGAGGAGCGGATCCTGACCATGCAGGAACGCAAGCGAGCCCTGGCCGCCGGGGTCTACCGTGAGGCCGAGGGGGATGAGGAGCCGCGTCTGAGCGCGGAGGATCTGCAGGAGCTGTTCGCGCCGCTCGCGAATGAGTGAATCGGCGCGCGGTCACCCAGGCACAAAGCAACTTCAACGGTTCGCTGCTTGTGGAATGGCTTGCCTGATCACCCGGCATTGGACTGGTGCCGCAGCGTCTCGATCAGGATCTCCCGGTTACGGAAACGCACATCCTGGCCCTCAGCCACATAGATCACCTGCTCGGCGATGGTCGCGGCATGGTTTCCGATCCGGTTCAGGGCGTGGCCCACGGCGAACAGGGCCTCGAGTTGGGCCAGGGACAGCCCCATCTCCCGTCCGGACGTGAGGTGCTGGATCAGGTCCTGGTTGGCCTGTTCCAGTGCGGTCTCGTCCTCGAAGACGGTAAGCGCCAGCTGAATATCGAAGGTGGCCACCGCCTCCACGGCCCGCTCGAAGGCGCAGCATACAAGCTCATCCAGCCCTCGCAGGCACTCGCCTAGGGCCGGCGAGAGCGCGGTCGCCTGCTGGCGCAGCCCGATGGCGCGGTGGGCAATGCGCGCCGCCTTGTCACCCGCGCGCTCCGCCTCGTTGGCGATCCGGCTCAGGGCGAGGACGAAGCGAAGATCCGCCGCCTTGGGCTGGCGTCGGGCGATGAGCTTGTACGCCTCGTCGTCGGCGTCCAGGGCCAGGAAATCGATCTGGGGCTCGCGGTCCAGCACCCGGTAGGCGGGGGCCAAGTCGCCCTTCAGGAGTGCGTTGACGGCGCTCTGGGTCTGCTCCACCACCCGCTCCCCCATCTCGAGGATGAGCTCGCGAAGCCGGTTCATGTCCCGGTCGTAGCCGCGGACGGTGTGGCCCTTCGCCGGGTCCAGGGGCTCTTTCGAGGTTGCTGGCTCGTTCATCAGCCGAACCGTCCGGTGATGTAGTCTTCGGTGAGCTTGTGGCGGGGATTGGTGAAGATCTGATTGGTCTCGCCTACCTCCACCAGATCGCCGAGATGGAAGTACGCGGTACGCTGGGACACCCGGGCCGCCTGCTGCATGGAGTGGGTGATTATGGCGATGCTGTAGTTCTCCCGCAGCTCGTCGATCAGCTCCTCGATGATGGCGGTGGCGATGGGGTCCAGGGCCGAGCAGGGCTCGTCCATCAGGATCACCTCGGGCGACACGGCGATGGTGCGGGCGATGCACAGGCGCTGCTGCTGACCGCCGGAGAGCCCGGTCCCGGGCTGGTCGAGCCGGTCCTTCACCTCCTTCCACAGCCCCGCCTTGCGCAGGCTGGTCTCCACCAGCGCGTCGAGCTCCGCCCTGCTGTTAGTCAGGCCGTGGATGCGCGGGCCGTAGGCGATGTTCTCGTAGATGGATTTTGGGAAGGGGTTCGGCTTCTGGAAGACCATGCCGACCTGGGCCCGCAGGGGCACCGGGTCCAGCCCCTTGTCGTAGATCTCCCACTCGTCGAGCTGGATGGAGCCCGTGACGCGGCAGCCGTCGATGGTGTCGTTCATGCGGTTGAGGCACCGCAGGAAGGTGGACTTGCCGCAGCCCGAGGGACCGATCATGGAGATCACCTCGTTCTTGCCGATGTCCAGGCTCACATCCTTGATGGCGTGCTTGTCGCCGTACCAGACGTTGACCTCCCGACACACCATGCAGGGGTCCGCGGCCGTGATGTCGCCGACGGTCCCGCTGAAGGTCCCGCCCTTGGCCAGATCGGCAGCGGTGATGGCGGCGGTGATGGCGCCGGTGTCACGGACGATCTCGTTTGCCAGGGTGTTCATGCGTCACCTCGAGTTCCAAGCTTGTTAGAAGCGTCGCTCACCAGCGGCGCTCGAACCGACGCCGCAATAAGATGGCGGCCAGGTTCATAAGGATCAAAAAGCCGAGCAGCACCATGATGGCCGCGGAGGTGCGCTCCACGAATCCGCGCTCGGGGCTGTCCGCCCACAAAAAGATTTGCACCGGCAGCACCGTGGCGGCATCGGTGAAGCCGCTCGGTACGTCCACGATAAAGGCGATCATGCCGATCATCAGGAGCGGTGCCGTCTCCCCAAGGGCCTGGGCCATGCCGATGATGGTGCCGGTAAGCATGCCCGGCATGGCGAGCGGCAGCACATGGTGGAACTGGGTCTGCAGGGGCGAGGCCCCCACGCCCAGGGCGGCCTCGCGGATTGAGGGCGGGACCGATTTCAGGGCCGCCCGGCCCGCGATGATGATGGTGGGCAGCGTCATCAGGGTGAGAACCAGGGCCCCAACCAGGGGCGTGGATCGGGGCACGCCGAAGACATTGATGAAGACCGCGAGCCCCAGCAAACCGAAGACGATGGAGGGCACCGCCGCCAGGTTGTTGATGTTGACCTCGATCAGGTCAGTCCAGCGGTTCTTCGGGGCGAACTCCTCGAGGTAGAGTGCCGCGCCCACCCCGATGGGGAAGGAGAAGAGGAGCGTCAGGGTCAGGGTATAGAAGGACCCCATCAGGGCCCCGGCGATGCCGGCCATCTCCGGCTCACGGGAGGTCCCGTTGGTGAAGAAGCCCCAGTTGAAGCGTTTCTCGATGCGCCCGTCCACGACCATGCGGTCCACCAGCTCAACGGTGCTGTCCTTGATCCGGCGGTCAGACTCCGGTACCTCCCGGTCGATGTGGCCCTTCATCAGCATGTCGACGTCGGCGCCCGCCAACACCCAGATGTCCCGGGTCGTGCCGATCAGGGTGGGGTGGGCGAGGACCATGCGCTGCAGTTGCTGGCCGGCGCCCACGCTCACCAAGGCATAGAGCTCGCGGAGCTGGCGGCGGTCCGTGATATCCGGAAACAGCTTCTTCAGCGACGACTTGACCAGCCCCGTGTGGTCTGCGTTGGCGAGGGTCTGGGGGTTGCGCTCGCCGGTAGGGTCCAGGGTGGCCGCGTCGAAGTCGATCGGCACGTGGATGTACGTCTGCTGGAAGGCCGTGTAGCCCTTGACGACGATGTCCAGGAATAGGATCGCCACGAACAGCAGTCCCAGGACCACGGCGGTAGCCCCCACCAAGCGGAAGCGCCGCTCCTGGGCGTAGCGCCGCTTGAGGCTCGCCTTGACGACGTCGATGGTGCGCCGAGGGGCCGCTGCCCCCGAGGGCGCTGGGCTAGGAATTGGGCTGTCGTTACTCATATTGCTCACGATACTTGCGCACGATATGCAGGGCGATGACGTTCAGGGTCAGGGTCACCGCGAACAGGGTGAGCCCCAGGGCGAAGGCGGCCAGGGTCTTGGCGCTGTCGAACTCCTGGTCACCCGTCAGCAGGGTCACGATCTGCACCGTCACCGTGGTGACGCTCTCCAGTGGATTGGCCGTGAGGTTGGCGGTCAGGCCCGCGGCCATTACCACGATCATGGTCTCGCCGATCGCGCGGGACACCGCGAGCAGGATGCCGCCGACGATCCCCGGCAGGGCCGCCGGAATGATGACCCGGCGCACCGTCTCCGACTGGGTGGCCCCCAGGGCATAGGAGCCGTCCCGCATGGCCTGGGGCACGGCGTTGATCACGTCGTCGGAGAGCGAGGAGACGAAGGGGATGATCATGATGCCCATGACCAGCCCGGCGGCCAGGGCGCTCTCGGATGCCACCGAGAGCCCCAGGGACTCGCCGAACCCCCGGATCAAAGGTGCCACGGTGAGGGCGGCGAAGAAACCGTAGACCACAGTGGGGATACCGGCCAGGACCTCCAGGACCGGCTTGGCCCAGGAGCGCACCGGGCGCGGTGCGTACTCCGAGAGATAGATGGCGGACATGAGCCCGATGGGCACCGCCACCAGCATGGCAATGGCCGAAACCAGCAGGGTGCCGGTGAAGAGGGGCACGGCGCCAAAGGCGCCCTCCGCCGCCACCTGGTCGGCCCGCATCGCCGTCTGGGGGCTCCACTGGGCGCCAAAGAAGAACTCCAGGGGGGAGATCTTTTGAAAAAAGAGGAGGGATTCGAACAGGACCGAGAGCACGATCCCCAGCGTGGTCAGGATCGCGATCGAGGAGAACACGATCATGATCCACAACACGATGGACTCGACCCGATTGCGGGCCCGCATCTCGGGCTTGGTCTGGCGCACCGCCAGCGCCATGCCCCCCAGGGCCAAACCCAGCACCAGGAGCCACAGGACATAATTGGCGATCTGCTTGAGTCGTACGTAGTGGTCCGCCGCGGCCTGGATCTCCGGGGTCGCCTCGCCGGACAGGATGTGGCCCTGGGCCAGGTTCTTCACGTCGCTCAAGAGTAGGCTCATCTGGCCCTGGGACAGTCCCTCCACCGTCTCCGCGGGGAGCTGCGACTCCACCAGGGCGGTGACCACCGAGTCCTCGATCCCGGACCAGAGCATCAGCAGCAGCAGGGCGGGCACCGCGGCCCAGAGGGCGGCATAGAAGCCGTAGTAGGACGGCAGGGAGTGCAGGGTGTTGATCTGGGTCGCGCCGCCGGCGCTTGCCACCGCCCGCTTGCGCCCGACGTGGTAGGCCAGGGCGACCAGACTGAGCAGGACGATGAGGAGGGTCGTAGCGTGCATCTCGGGTGCCTTGGTTGGGCGTGGCGGTTCCGCCGTTGATATGCCGACGGCGCCCGAGGGGGCGCCGCGGCGAAAGGGGCCCCGCGGGGCCCGGATCAGGCGGAGGTTCGCGCTTACTTGGCCGGTTTCTTCATGGGGGTCAAGGCCTGGGCGCTCGCGGCCACCTTCTTACGCTCCCCGTCGGGCAGGGCGATCAGGCCCTTGTCCGCGAGATAGCCCTCGGGTCCCCAGGCCTTGTCGCTGGTGAACTCGGTCACGAACTCCTTGATGCCCGGGATGGTCCCCACGTGGGCGTTCTTCACATAGAAATAGATGGAACGGGAGATCGGGTAGGCGCCGCTCGAGATGCTCTCGTAGGTGGGCTCTACGCCGCCGACCTTGAGGCCCTGGATCTTGTCCGAGTTCTGGTCCAGGAAGCTATAGCCGAAGATGCCCAGGGCCTTGGGGTTGGCGACCAGCTTCTGGACGATCAGGTTGTCGTTCTCGCCCGCCTCGATGAAGGCCCCGTCCTCGCGGACGCCGTGGCAGACCGCCTTGTGCTTCTTCTCGTCCTCCTTCTTCAGGGACTTGACGGAGTCATAGGCGTTGCAGCCCCCCTCCATGGCCAGCTCCACGAAGGCGTCCCGGGTGCCGGAGGTGGGGGGCGGACCCAGGACCTCGATCTTCTCAGCGGGCAGGGCGGGGTTCACGTCCTTCCAGGTCTTGTGGGGGTTGGGGACCAGCTTGCCAGAGGCATCCGGGACGTCCTTGGCCAGGGCGGTCCAGACGTCCTTGAGCGTGAGATCCATGGCGAGCCCCGACTTGGACTCGGCGATCACGATCCCGTCGAAGCCGATCTTGACCTCGGTGATGTCCTTGACGCCCTTCTCCTGGCAGGAGTCAAACTCAGAGGCCTTCATGGCCCGGGAGGCATTGGTGATATCCGGGTGGGACACGCCGACGCCGCCGCAGAATAGCTTCATGCCCCCGCCGGTGCCGGTGGACTCCACCTTGGGAGTCTTGAAACCGCCGGTGCGCCCGAAGGTCTCCGCCACGGTCGTGGAGAAGGGGAACACGGTTGAGGAGCCGACGATGTTGATGGTGTCGCGAGCCATCGCCTGGACGGAGATCGAACCACCGGCGATGGCGATGGCAGCGGCAACAAGAGTCTTTTTCATTGAATTCCTCGTTCACTTCTTGAAACGGGACCGAATAGCGAGTTAGATCGTAGGGGGTGGCCATGAATGGATCGTGAACTTCAGATGACGGTTTGGTAGCGAACCCTGAAAAAAAGCATTGTTTTCGTTCGTACTTAGGATTGGCCCAACACTCCTGTCACCAGCCACCGCGTCGGTCTCGGTTGATCCCCGGCCATCGGAATATATGGTTTGCGGTATATTAGAAGCATGACAGCAATCGAGTTTTTTCCCGGCTTGGCGAACGACACGCGCCTGCGCTGCCTGGTGCTCATGTCGCGCCACGCCGAGCTTTGCGTGTGCGAGCTGACCCATGCACTCGGTGCGAGTCAGCCGCACATCTGGCGCCACCTGGCCCAACTGCGCGAGCTGGCGATCGTGACCGACCGCCGCGAGGGGCTGTGGGTCTACTACACGATCAACCCGGCGCTGCCGTCCTGGGCCAGGGGCGTGCTCGAGCAGACGGCGTCTGGGACCGCCGATTCGTCTCCGTTCGCCGAGGACGAGGCCGCCCTGGCGGCTATGGCGAATCGTCCTGGCGCCGCGCGCTGCGCCGTAGGGAAGCCGCCCGTCCACCGGACGCAGCAAGACACACCCAGCCCCGCGTATCGCGCATCGGCCAATCGGCCGCCCTCCTCGCCGCGCGTCAGAGCGCAACGGCACGCCCCTCGCGATCCCTTCCATCCCTAATCCTGGCGAGGGGAATCGGCCGCGACCGTTGCCGGTGTAGTCGCGCCGCGTGACGCCTTGCCGCCCGTCCGTGGCAACGCCCCAACGAGCTACGAAGTGACATTCCGTAACATATATATTCCGAATACTGAATATATTACGGCCTGCACTCAAGCCAAGCCCATCGGAGGCGCCTCCATGAACCTGCAAGCCCCAACATCTATCGTCGTCTGCCTGGCCGTCCTGCTCGTTGTCGGCGGCTGCGAAAAGTCCGCCGACAACGAGCCCACGGCATCTTCCACCGAATCCACCATCCACATCACCGGCGCCGGCTCGTCGTTCGCCGCACCGATGTTCAACAAGTGGTTCGAGGTCTACGCCCGGGATCATGCGGACCTGGCGCTGAGCTACGGCTCCGTGGGCAGCGGCGAGGGCATCGATCGCTTCCTCGCCGGCACCTTGGACATCGGCGCGACGGACGCGCCGCTGCGCCCGGACGAGGCCGCCAAGGTCGGTGGTCCTTATCTGCAGATCCCGGTCACCTCGGGGATGATCGCGATTGCCTACAACCTGCCCGGCGTCGATGGGCCGCTGAATCTGCCGCGCGATGTCTATGTCGACATCTTCCGCGGCACGCTGGATCGGTGGGACGATCCGCGCATCGCCGCCGCAAACCCAGGCGTTGCGCTACCCCACAAGCTGATCCAAGTGGTCGCCCGTCAGGACGGGAGCGGGACCACCTTTGCCTTCACCAACCACCTCGCCGCGATCAGTGATCAGTGGGACGCCGGCGTCGGCAAATTGATCGACTGGCCCGGCGGGACCATGGTCGCGCGCGGAAACGAGGGGGTCGCCGGGCGGATCAAGATCACAGAGGGCTCGATCGGCTATGTCGAGGCCGGTTTCGCCCAGCGCCTGCACCTGCCGCTGGCCTGGCTGGAGAACCGCAGCGGCGGTTTCGTCGCCCCGAACGCCGAGACCGGTCAGCGCGCCCTGGCCGGGGGCTCGGACGCCATCCCGGCGGACCTATCGGTGGCCATCACCGACCCGCCCGGTGCCCGTTCTTATCCCATCGTCACCTACACCTGGGCGCTGCTGCGCGCCGGCGACGACCCCGCCAAGGGCAAGGCCGTGAAGGAGATGATCCGCTGGGTCCTAACCGACGGCCAATCCTATTCCGATGCGCTGTGGTACGTGCCGCTGCCGGACAACGTGATCCAGGCGGGGTTGGCTGAGCTGAAGACCCTCGGCGACTGATCGGTACGGCACCCTTGCGAGGGAGCACTGAATCATGAAGCGGTTTCTCATCATCGGCGGCAGCGACGCCGGCATCAGCGCGGCCTTGCGCGCCCGCGCGCTGGATCGCGAGGTCGATCTGACAGTCTTGGTCGCCGACCGCTTTTCGAAACTTCAGCATCTGCGGCATCCCCTGTTTCTTGAGCGGCGAGGTGGCCTCGGCGGACGACCTGGCCCATCGCAAGGCCGCGGACATCGAGGCGCACGGGATAGGGCTGCTGCTCGCGCACCAGGCGACCCGGATCGACCCTGATCAGCACCAGGTCGAGGTGCGCCGTTCCGATGGCGAATCCGAGACGTTGCCCTACGACAAGCTGCTGCTTGGCAGAGGCCCATTGCGTAGCGGGGTCATCCGCCCTGATCGGCGCCAGCAACTTGTTCGAGCTGGCCCTGGCGGCGGCCATCAGCCTGCTCGGCTTCAACTCCGGCGCGGCCCCGGCCACGGTGGTCGTCGTGCTGGTGCAGGGGCCGGTCATGCTCTCGGTGGTCGCCATCGTCAACCGCAGCAAGGGCTGGGAGAACGCCGCGCCGCGACGAGAAGACGCTGATCAAAGGCCTTCGTCGCATTTGGTCCCGCCTTCCAGGAGGCGCGTCTTGGGAGTCGCCTTTTTCACCGGCTTCCAGCCACCGAAAATAGCGGGGCATCCCTGCCCCGCACGGGAAACGCAGGGAAATCGGCGTTTCCCTTGACTGACACACCGACGAGGATTCAAGTATGGCGAGAATGCACATCCACATCACGGTCGATGACCTGGATGCCAATATCCGCTTCTATTCCGCACTGTCCGGCACCGAGCCCAACGTGACCAAGGGCGGCTACGCGAGGAACCGTCAAGATGACACCGCACCCTAATGACGCGCTCCCTGGTCCGGCTGCGACATCGTCATCGAGGCGACCGGCAAGCACCACAAGCGGCCCGAGAGCCTTCAGGACTACTTCGAGCAGCCGGAGTGTCGCGTGTCCCTCGTGATACCTCGCGGGAGCATCCTGCTGCCGCGAGGACTCGGTCCTTGGCGACAACCTACTTGGCCCGGGCGCGCCCTGCGCTCACTGCCGTACCCGACTCCCCATGCCTGGGGTCAGGTCTTCCCTTTTGCCTTTCCTGGATCCGTGAAGTTAATGAGCCGATGACTCGCGCGATTGAATACGACGTCTCGCCTGTTACGTCAGCGGGCAAGATTGAGCCGCCGAGAGTGCAGATGGCTGGGAGAACGCGGTTCTTGGCAAGCCAATGCGTCCC
>JBGSUY010000279.1:0-2269 GCA_041753195.1 Chromatiaceae bacterium | reverse complement strand
ACCCCGCCGCCCCGGCGGACATAGCCGTAGTAGGCGGCCCCGCGCGCCACCGAGAGGTCCAGGTCACCGCCCCCGAGCAGCCGGGCCGGCGCGGCCCCATCCGAGGCCAGCCAGTCGTTGATCACCTTCAGCACCCGGTCGGCGAGTAGGCCAGCCTTGAAGACACCCCCGTTGAACAGCACGGCCGTGGGATGCGCGAAGCCGCCATCGCCATC
This sequence comes from Chromatiaceae bacterium, assembly GCA_041753195.1. Classification (GTDB taxonomy): domain Bacteria; phylum Pseudomonadota; class Gammaproteobacteria; order Chromatiales; family Chromatiaceae; genus Thiodictyon. The sequence continues at coordinate 2,054 of JBGSUY010000279.1, read as the reverse complement.
CCTGTCCAGAGGGGCGAACCCCGGCAAGTCAGCGGTGGCCCCGGCCTGCATCCCCAGGAAGGCGGCCAGATGCCGCGTGACTGCCGGGTCCTGGGCATAGGGAAGACCCAGCTTGGTGAGGGCCGTGCGCGCGCGGGCGGCGGGTCGGGCGCTCGCCGGGACCTCGGGGAAGAAGCCCTCCACCAGGGTGCGCCTGACCTCCTCGCGGGTGAGCTCGTTGCGGATGCTCCCGCCGATGAGCCGGGTGCCGCGACTGGGCACCACCAGGGGGACGGTCTCGATGTCCTGGTCCACCAGCAGGGTCTCTTTCGCCTGGCGGCAGCCGTGGGTGAGCGCCTGGACCTGCCAGGCGTCCAGGGTCTTGCCCTCCGCCGAGAGCTTGCCCTTGACCACGTGGGCCAGGGCCAGGTCCATGTTATCCCCGCCGAGCAGGATATGGTCACCGACCGCCACCCGGGTGAGCTCAAGGGCGCCCTCCCGCTCGGTGACGGCGATCAGGGAGAGATCCGTGGTCCCGCCGCCGACGTCGATCACCAGGATCATGTCGCCGACCCGCACCTGCTCTCGCCAGCCGCCGGCGCTCTCGTGGATCCAACTGTAGAGCGCGGCCTGGGGCTCCTCCAGCAGGACCAGGTTGGCGAGGCCCAGGGCCTGGGCCGCCTCCGCCGTCAACTCCCGGGCGGCGGGGTCGAAGGACGCCGGCACCGTGACCGTGACCTCCTGACCCGCCAGATCCGCATCGGGATGCAGATGGTTCCAGGCGTCGCGCAGGTGTCCCAGATAGCGGACCGAGGCATCAAAGGGCGAGAGTCGCGGGACCTCGTCCTCCGGCTCCCCCGGCGGCAATATGGCCCCCCGCCGATCGACCCCCGGGTGGCACAGCCAGCTCTTGGCGCTGGAGACCAGACGGATGGGCGTGCGTGCCCCGACGCTTCGGGCCATCTCGCCCAGGATCATGCCCGGGTGGCTCGACCAGGGCAGCGTGAGGTCACCCGCGGCAAACTCGTCCGGGTGGGGCAGATAGAGGAAGGAGGGCAGGAGCGGAAGCTCCTCCACGGCCCCCGGACCCGTGAGCTGGGGTACCCGCATCAGATCCTGGGCGACCTCATCCCCCGAGCTGCGGCCGAGGTCCACATAGGACAGGGCGCAGTGGGTGGTCCCCAGGTCGATGCCAACGGCATAACGCGCGTCGCTCATAGCTCCACCGCCGCGGGCGCTAGGATGCTGAGATCGTGGCCGGCAGCGACCTTCGGCAGCCGCACCGCCGTGACCCGCCAGCCCTTGTGCGTCAGGCTGCCGCTGAAGGGCGGTCCCCCGACGACCTTGCCGGTCAGCCGCACGGCCGCCGCATCGAACCCTTCAGCCAGGGTCAGGCGCGTCCCCTCCGGCTCGGGGCGCACCGAGGCAATGGTAAAATGCTGCCGCAGGGCCTTCCGGCACCCCTCGTGGACCACCCGGGCCGCCGCGCCGACCTCAGAGTCCGCATAGGTGACGACCTCTTCTTCGAGAAAATCGATGAAGCGCCCGTCCTGCTGGAGCAGGCCCAGAAGCTGCAGGGCGGCATTCGGCTCGGGCTCCCTGAGCGACGGACGCCCGGCACCTGGGCCCGCCGCCTCCGCGGTTGGCCAACCGGCACGCAGCCGTGCCGCCTCGACCGCGAAGCGTGGGTCCCCGATGACCCGGCGGAACAGATCGAGCGCGATCAAGAGTCGGGCGAATACCGAGGGTGCGGATTCGACCATGGGCGGTACTCCTTACAATGGGTCTGGATAAGGCAGACTAACGATGGGGCTAGATCTTGCGAGGCGGGGCCCAGCGCCGCTGGCGGGCCCATAAACGGCCTCTGTTACGTTTGGTGTGGGTAGGGCTCCAGTCCGGTTCGGGTCTGAGTGGCGAAATACCTGTTGCTGTTGCGCCGCAGGCGTTCTCAGGCCGCAGCGGCGCCATCGCGGCGCAGTGTGGGGAAAGTCTGAATGAGTGGGGACAAGCCGGGGGCAACTCCACGCGCTGACGACGCTAAGAGACGGAAAGATATGGGAGTTGTCCCCGGCTTG
>JBGSUY010000278.1:0-2907 GCA_041753195.1 Chromatiaceae bacterium | reverse complement strand
GGCGCGGGCGCACTGGCGGCCCTCGCGGATGGCCCAGACCACCAGGGACTGACCGCGACGCATGTCCCCCGCCGCGAAGACCCCGGGGACCGAGGTCTGGTAGGCACCGGCCCCCTCGGTGGTCGCCTTGACGTTGCCGCGGGGATCGAGCTCCAGCCCTGCATCGGCCTTCAGAGCCTCGATCATGCCCGCGTGCACTGGGTGCACGAAGCCCATGGCCAGCAGGACCAGGTCGGTCTTGAATTCGGCCTCGCTGCCCGGGACCTCGGACATCTGCCAGCGCCCGCTCGCGTCCTTGTCCCAGCGCACCAGGCAGTACTTGACCGCCCGCACGCGCCCCTGGGCATCGCCCAGGAGCTCCTTGGTGAGCACGTTCCAGTGACGCTCGCAGCCCTCCTCCTGGGAGCTGGAGGTGCGGAGCTTATTCGGCCAATCGGGCCAGGTGAGCCCCTTGTCCTCCTTGGCCGGGGGCTTGTCCAGGATCTCGATCTGGGTGACGGAGCGGGCCCCATGGCGGTTGGAGGTGCCGATGCAGTCGGAGCCCGTGTCGCCGCCGCCGATCACCAGGACGTGACGGCCCTGGGCGCTGATGAAGTCCTCGTCCGGGACATAGGAGCCCTGGACCCGCTTGCTGTTGCGGGAGAGGAAGTCCATGGCGAAATGGATGCCGTCGAAGCTGCGCCCGGGGATGTCCAGGTCCCGGGGCTTCTCGGAGCCCCCCGACAGGACCAGGGCATCGTAGTCCTTCCGCAGCCGCGCCACGGGGATCTCGACACCCACGTGGGCATGGGTGTGGAACTCCACCCCCTCGGTGCGCATCTGGGCCATGCGCCGGTCGATGAGCTTCTTCGAGAGCTTGAAATCGGGGATGCCGTAGCGCAGGAGCCCGCCGATGCGGTCGTTCTTCTCGAAGAGCGCCACCTGGTGGCCGGCCCGGGCCAGTTGCTGGGCGCAGGCGAGACCCGCGGGACCTGACCCCACGATGGCGACCCGCTTGCCGGTGCGCCGCTCCGGGACCTGGGGCTTGATCCAGCCCTCCTCCCAGGCCTTGTCCACGATGGCGCACTCGATGGTCTTGATGGCCACCGGGGCATCGTCGATGTTCAGGGTGCAGGCGGCCTCGCAGGGGGCGGGGCAGATGCGGCCGGTGAACTCCGGGAAGTTGTTGGTTGAGTGCAAGACCTCGATGGCCGCCTGCCAGTCCCCCTTGTACACGAGGTCGTTCCAGTCCGGGATGATGTTGTTGACCGGACAACCCTGGTGACAGAAGGGGATGCCGCAGTCCATGCAGCGGGCGCCCTGCTCGCTCACCTCGCGGTCGGCAAGCGGGATCACGAACTCGTTGTAGTGGACGACACGGTCGCCCGCCGGCTCGTAGCGGCGATCCCGGCGATCGAGCTCCAGGAATCCGGTGGGCTTACCCATGCTCGGCGACCCCCTTCGTGACCTTGTTCGGCAATGGCTTGGTGGGACGCGGCGGTCGGCTCTGGTTGGCCTGCATCTCCTGCAGGGCGCGCCGATAGTCCACCGGCATGACTTTGACGAAGCGGGGCAAGAAGCTTCCCCAGTCGTCCAGGACGCGCCGCGCCACCGCTGAGTTGGTGTAGTGCAGGTGGCGCTCGATCAGGCTGCGCAGGCGCTTGGCGTCGTGCCGGGTCATGTCGTGGCTGATGTCCACCAGGCCGTGGGTCTCCATGTCGCCGCCCTGATGGTCCAGGGCCTCCAGGGCCTCGTCCTCGGCAGGGATGGGCTCGAGCTCCACCATGGCCAGGTTGCAGCGGTCCTCGAAGCCCCCGTCGCCGTTGAGCACATAGGCGATACCGCCGGACATGCCGGCGGCGAAGTTGCGTCCGGTGGGTCCCAGGACCACGGCGATGCCGCCGGTCATATACTCGCAACCGTGGTCGCCCACGCCCTCCACCACCGCGATGGCCCCGGAGTTGCGCACGCAGAAGCGCTCGCCCGCCACCCCGCGGAAGAAGCACTCACCGCTGATGGCCCCGTAGAGGACGGTGTTGCCGACGATGATGTTGTCCTCGGCCCGCTCCATGGCGGACTCGGCCGGCGGGTAGATGACGAGGCGCCCGCCCGAGAGGCCCTTGCCCACATAGTCGTTGGCCTCGCCCTCCAGCTCGATGGTGACCCCGCGGGCCAGCCAGGCCCCGAAGGACTGGCCGCCGGTGCCCCGGGCCTTGATGTGGATGCAGTCGTCCGGGAGTCCGGCATGACCATGGCGCTCGGCGACCCGGCCCGAGAGCATGGCGCCGACCGTGCGGTTGTAGTTCTTCACCCCGATCTCGAACTGGACCGGCTCTCCGCGGGTGAGGGCCGGCTCCGCCCGGGCGATCAGCTCGTGGTCCAGGGCACGGTCCAGCCCATGGTCCTGGGGCTCGCTGTTGCGCACGGCGACCTCCGGACCGACCCTGGGCTTGGCCAGGAGTCGGCTGAAATCGAGCCCCTGGGCCTTCCAGTGGTCGATGGCCCGGCGCATCTCCAGGCGGTCCGACTGGCCGATCATCTCGTTGACCGTGCGGAAGCCGAGCCGCGCCATGATGCGCCGCAGCTCCTCGGCCACGAAGAAGAAGTAGTTGATGACGTGCTCGGGCTTGCCGGTGAAGCGCTTGCGCAGCTCCGGGTCCTGCGTTGCCACCCCCACCGGGCAGGTGTTGAGGTGGCATTTGCGCATCATGATGCAGCCCGAGACGATCAGGGGGTCGGTGGCAAAACCGATCTCGTCGGCCCCCAGCAGGAGCCCGATGGCCACGTCGCGGCCGGTGCGCATGCCACCGTCCACCTGGACGGCGATGCGTCCGCGCAGGCGGTTCAGCACCAGGGTCTGGTGGGTCTCGGCGAGTCCGATCTCCCAGGGGGAGCCGGCATGCTTGATGGAGGTGAGCGGGGAGGCCC
>JBGSUY010000277.1:0-2262 GCA_041753195.1 Chromatiaceae bacterium | reverse complement strand
GATGGCGCGGCGAGGACCGCGCAAGGCGGCCTGCACCCCCTGACCGATCGCGCCGCCAACTAGCGGCTGCGGGCCTATGACATGCGTGTACGCGCGGCCTATGACCGCATCGTCCCAACCCTGAAGGCCGTCTCCGCCATGCAGCACGAGCCCGACTTCGAGGCACGGGCGCAGCAGCTGGCCCTACGAGAGCTGGGATACGCGCTGCCCGACCACATCCTGGCCGATGCCTGGGTGACCCAGCTCGATCTGCGCTCCCTCTACGCCTGGTGCGTCTTCGAGACCTATCGGCGCCTGGCCGACGATTTCTTCGGTGAAGATCCCCTGCATGGCCTGGGGGATCAGGGCTTCGAGGCCTTCCTGTTGGACTGCGGCTTCCACCGCCTGGACCTGACCCCGTGCGCGGACGGACGACTCGCCCACACCGTGAGCTATGTCCTGCGTCTGCCCTTCGGCTCGGTCAAGCGGCGCTCTTACGCCGGCGCCCTGTTCGACGTCGAGGACACGGTCACCCAGTGGGTGGAGGTGGAGCTGACCCGCTTTCGCGAGGGCCGCCCCAACACCGCTGATGTCCCCACCCGCTACCTGAAGGCGGTGGTCTACCACCGGAGCTCCCGGGACCCGGCCCACCAGGGTTGTGCCGCCCACGGCTCCGACGACGCCCGCGCCGCCGCGGCCGGTCTGGAGCGGCTTCAGGCCTTCCAGCAGGCGGTGCAGAACAGCTTCTGCTGTGGGGCCTCGGTGGACATGCTGCTAATCGGGCTCGACACGGACACGGACGCCATCCAGATCCACGTGCCCGATCAGTCGGGTCGCATCGACCTGCAGCGCTCCGTCGACGCCCTGGAGGCCTATCGGCTGACCCTGGGCCTGGACCCTCAGGCGGCCCGAACCCGCATCCTGCAACTGGTTCGGGATGCCGCCCCGGAGTCCCCGGCGGACGGCATGGTCCGGCTCATCACGCGGCTGATCGAGAACAACATCTCCCAGATCGACTGCGTGCGCGCCTGGTACGGCGGGCACTACCCGGATCAGGGACACGCGGAGCGGTTCATTGGCGCCGGCATCGGATTCGACGAGATCCAGCTACGTAACCTGACCTATTTCGCCTACCTCACCACGGTGGAGGAAGGGGCGGCGGACCTCGACGTGGGCCTGCGCATCTTCAGCGGTCTCAATGTGAGCCGGGGTCTGCCGGTGCCCGTGGTGATCCGCTTCGATTATCGGGGTGCGGTACCGGGCGCCCGCGAACGGGCGGTGGCCCACTGCGAGCGCATCCACCAGGCCCTGCTCGCGCGCTATCCCAAGCTGGCGGCGGAGGGACTGGTCCATAGCCTGAGGGCGGTGCGCGACCTCGAGGGCACCGGCTCCATCGAGGTGGTTGGGTGCTCCCTCGAGGCCCAGCCAGAGGAGGGGCACTGATGAAGATCTGCCAAGTGGAAAAGCCCCTGGTCTCCACCAACCGGATCCCGGGCTTCGAGCACAAGCACCTGCTGGTGGTGCGCGACGGCAGCACCCGCCAGGTCGCGGTAGACGCGGTGGGCTGCATCCCGGGCGATTGGGTCATCTGTGTGGGTAGCTCCGCCGCCCGGGAGGCGGCCGGCAGCAAGGAGTACCCGAGTGATCTCACCATCGTCGGGATCATCGATCACTGGGACGAAGGGGCCTGAGGAGGACCGACTGACATGGAGATCAAACAGGTGGTGGGCTCCCTCGTCTGCACCCATAGGACCGCGGGTCTGCGGCACGCCGACCTCCGGGTGCTCGCGGACCCCAAGGGCCGCAAGGTGGTCGCGACCGACCCCGTAGGTGCACGGGTTGGCAACTGGGTCTTCGTAGTGAGCGGATCGGCGGCTCGTTACGCGATGGGTGACGCGGGCTACCTCACTGATCTCACCATCGGCGGGATTATCGACTTTTGGGATTCGACCGAGGCGGAGGCGGCGGCGCCTCGGGAGGCCCTCGGGGAGACACGGGCGGCCTGATCGGCCCGCGAATGGGCGCGGGACGCGCCCGGTGGGAGACCAGGGAGGGAGACGGTTCATCGGTACTTAACCTGGGCGGGGTGGCTCGCCCTTTAACGCGGAGACAAGCAAATGGCAGCGGAGAGTTACGGAATTGCGCTGGGCATGATCGAGACCCGGGGACTGGTGCCCGCCATCGAGGCGGCGGACGCCATGACCAAGGCCGCCGAGGTGCGCCTCATCGGTCGCGAGTTCGTCGGCGGCGGCTATGTGACGGTGCTGGTGCGCGGCGAGACCG
>JBGSUY010000276.1:0-8392 GCA_041753195.1 Chromatiaceae bacterium | reverse complement strand
GGCGGTGCCAGCCCTCGCCGACCACCGCGTCGTCCCGCACCAGTACGCAGCCGACCCGGGGGTTGGGGTCGGTGGTGTAGAGCCCCAGGCGTGCCAGGCGGATGGCCCGCGCCATGTGGGCGTGGTCGGCGGCCTTCACTTGCGCTTTGGCTCCAGGTCGGCGAGCAGGTCGAGCTGCTGGCGCTTGGCCTCCGGGGTGGGCTGGCGCTCCAGGCGCTCGATCTCCTCCCGGAAGGCGGCGACGTCCTCGAATTTACGGTAGACGCTCGCGAAGCGGACATAGGCCACCTGATCCAGCCCCCGCAGCTCGTCCATCACCAGCTCGCCGAGGCGCCGGGAGGGCACCTCCGACTCCCCGCTCTGCATGAGCTTGCGCTGGATGTGGGCGAGGGCGGCGTCCACCTGCTCGGTGCTCACCGGGCGCTTCTCCAGGGCCCGCATCATGCCGTTGCGCAGCTTCCGCCCGTCGAAGGGCACCCGGCTTCCGTCCCGTTTGACGATCCGCGGCAGGTTGAGCTCGGCGGTCTCGAAGGTGGTGAAACGCTCCCGGCACACCACGCACTTGCGCCGCCGCCGAACCTGGTTACCGTCCCCCGCCAGGCGGGAGTCGATCACCTTGGTGTCCTCGGCGCCGCAAAAGGGGCAACGCATGGCCTTGGGCGGTCGATTGGCTTCGCGTAGGTCGGGTTAGGCGCGCACAACGGAGTGCGCGGTCAATGCACTGAGCTCCCCCGCGCCGTAACCCGGCAAGAGGCTCAACGCTGGTACACCGGGAACCGCGCGCACAGCTCCAGGACCTTGGCGCGCACCGACTCGATCACGGCTCCCTCCCCCCGGCCGTCGATCACATCGCACATCCAACCCGCCAGGTCCCGGGCCTCCGCCAGGCCGCAGCCGCGGGTGGTCATGGCCGGGGTGCCGACCCGGATCCCGCTGGTGACGAAAGGCGACTGGGGATCGTTGGGGACCGAGTTCTTGTTCACCGTGATGTTCGCGGAGCCGAGCCACGCATCCACTGCCTTGCCTGTCAACCCCTGGCTGATGAAGCTCACCAGGAAGAGGTGGTCGTCTGTCCCGCCCGAGACTACCTCGTAGCCCCGGGAGATGAAGACCTCCGCCATGGTCTGGGCGTTCTGAACCACCTGGCGCTGGTAGTCCTTGAAGGCGGGCTCCATGGCCTCTTTGAAGGCCACCGCCTTGGCGGCGATCACGTGCATCAGGGGCCCGCCCTGGATACCCGGGAAGACCAGGGAGTTGAAGCGCTTCTCCAGCTCCGGATTCGCCTTGGCCAGAATCAGCCCGCCGCGGGGCCCGCGCAGGGTCTTGTGGGTGGTCGTGGTGGTTACATCGGCGATCTGCACCGGGCTCGGGTAGACCCCGGCGGCCACCAGCCCTGCCACATGGGCCATGTCCACGAGCAGATAGGCACCGACGGCGTCGGCGATGGCGCGGAAGCGCTTCCAGTCCACCACCCGGGAGTAGGCGGAAAAGCCGGCGATGATCATGCGCGGGTTGTGCTCCCTGGCCAGGCGCTCGACCTCCGCGTAGTCGATCTCGCCAGTGGCCGGGTCGAGGCCGTACTGGACGGCGTTGTAGAGCTTGCCGGAGAAGTTGGGCTTGGCCCCGTGGGTCAGGTGTCCGCCGTGGGCCAGGCTCATGCCGAGGATGGTATCCCCCGCGTTGCAGAGCGCCATGTAGACGGCGGCATTGGCCTGGGAGCCCGAGTGGGGCTGGACGTTCGCGTAGTCGGCCCCAAAGAGCTGCTTGGCCCGCTCGATGGCGAGCTGCTCGGCCGCGTCCACGTACTCGCAGCCCCCGTAGTAGCGCTTGCCCGGGTAGCCCTCGGCGTACTTATTGGTCATGACCCCGCCCTGGGCCTCCATGACCCGGGGGCTCGCGTAGTTCTCGGAGGCGATCAGCTCCATGTGCTCCTCCTGGCGGCGCTCCTCCGCGTGGATCGCCGCCCAGAGCTCCGGGTCGTAGTCGCGGATCTGCATGGTCTTGTCGAACATTTGAATTCCCCGGGCCATTCAAAGCCTGGAAGTTTAATCGGATTCGGCTTGGGGCGCTTGCCTGGGCGCCGGTCCGGACGACTCGGTGTGCTACAGCCGCAGGCGCCGAGGTCAAGCCAGGCTGTAGAATGCGGCCGTCGCCAGCGACTTCACCACTGCATTGATAAGGGTGTCTCCCGATGACCGAGCCCAGCCCGGACTTCGCCAGCTACGACGACGCGGCCAACGTGGATCCCCCGAACGTGGATCTGAGGGAAATCGGCAAGTTCGAGGCATTGGCCGCCCGCTGGTGGGACCCGGAGAGCGAGTTCAAGCCCCTACACGACATCAATCCCCTGCGCCTGGACTACGTGGACCGGGGCGCTGGGCTCGCGGGCAAGGAGGTGCTGGACCTGGGCTGCGGCGGGGGCATCCTCTCGGAGGGGATGGCCCTGCGCGGTGCCACCGTGATGGGCATTGACCTGGGGGACATGCCCCTGCGGGTGGCGGAGCTGCACACCCTGGAGAGCGGGGTCTCGGTGGACTACCGTAAGGTCTCCGCGGAGTCCCTAGCCGCGGAGCGCCCGGCGAGCTTCGACATCGTCACCTGCATGGAGATGCTGGAGCACGTCCCCAACCCCGCCTCGGTGGTGGATGCCTGCGCCCGGCTGGTGCGTCCGGGGGGTTGGGTCTTCTTCTCCACCCTGAACCGCAACCCCAAGTCCTACCTCTTCGCCATCGTCGGGGCCGAGTATGTGCTCAGGATCCTGCCCCGGGGCACCCACGACTTCGCCCGTTTCATCCGGCCGTCGGAGCTGCACCGCTGGATCCGCGCCGCCGGCCTCGCCTGCACCGACATGACCGGCATGACCTACAACCCATTCACCCGCGCCTACCGGTTGGACAAGGACGACCTGGACGTGAACTACCTGGTCACCTGCCGGCGGGACCCCGATGCCTGAGGTGGCCCCGGGGGCGGCTGGCCCATGAGGGACGACTGGGGCTTTCCCAATGCCGCCACCCCGCCCGGATCCTCCAGCTACTACAGCCTGCGACTCGCCCCGCCCAAGCTGCGGGACGACCTGGCGGCGATCCACGGCTGGCGCCATCAGGTGCGCGCCTGCCTGGATCAGGTCTCGGACCCCGGGGTGGCGGCGGCCAAGCTTCAATGGTGGCGGGAGGAGCTGGGCCGGATCTTCGCCGGCGCCCCCACCCACCCCCTGGGCCAGCGGCTCGCCCCCCTGGTCGATCGGCTCGGGCTTCCACCCAAGCCCTTCCTGGATCTCGCCTGGAGCACCGAGGCGGTGCTCACCCGTCACTGGCCCCGGGACCTGGATGAGCTGTGCGCCTGTGCCGCCCAGGACCTGGGGGGCCTGTTCGAGCTCTGCCTGTGGGTCGATACGGAGTCTGCGGCCAAACCGGAGCAGACCGCCCGGGCACGGCGGCTCGGGGCCTACGGGACCCTGGTCTATCAGATCCGAGACAGCGGCTGGCTACTGCGCCGTGGGCGGCTAGGGTTCATTCCCGCAGACCGGCTTCAACCCCTGGGGCTGACACCGGCGGGCCTGGCCTCTACGGCAAGCCGCCATCAGCTGCCGCGCCTGCTTGCGGAGCTCGCCCAGGACGCGCGGCGCCTGCGCGAGGACGGGGAAGATCTCTGGGGTCTGCCGGCGGCGGTGCGCATCCGCGTGCGGCTCCTGGACCGGCTCATGGGGGAGCTGGAGGGGGTCGGATTCGACCTCGCCGACCGGCGCATCGGACTCACCCCCATCCGCAAGCTGTGGATCGCGTGGACCGAGAGCCGGCGGCGCTGAACTGTACGCACCCAACCCGAGGGGACTCCGATGGAAGAGCACGCATCCAACCTACCGCTCAAAGACCGCATCGTCCTGGTGACCGGGGCCGCCGAGGGCCTCGGCCGGGCGGTCGCCCTAGGGGCCGCCGCCCAGGGTGCCACACTGGTTTTGAGTGACCGCAATCAGCCCGACCTGGAGCCTCTCTACGACGCCATCGAGTCGGCCGGTGGGGCCCAACCTGCCATCCTGCCCCTGGACCTGGAGTGCACCGATCCGGACGCCTTCGGCAAGTCGGCGGACCTGGTGGGCGACTGCTTCGGGCGCCTGGACGGTCTGGTCCACTGCGCCGCCTTCGCCCCGTACCTCAGCCGCATCGACGACTACGACGCGGGTGAATGGGATCGGGTGCTGCGCATCAACCTCACCGCCCCCTTCCTCGTCACCCAGGCCTGCCTGCCCCTGCTGAGGGCATCAAAGGACGCTGCCCTGATCTTCACCTCCGACCGGGTGGGCCGTGCCGGCAAGGCGTACTGGGGGGCCTTCGCCGCCGCCAAGTTCGGCATCGAAGGCCTGGCCCAGGTGCTCGTCGATGAGCTCGGCGGCGGCAGCCCCATCCGCGTGGCCTGTCTCGACCCGGGCGTGCTGCGCACCGCACTGCGGGCCCGACTCTACCCTGGCGAGGACCCCAGGGGCCTACCCGCACCCGAGTCGGCGGTGCCTCCCTATCTGGAGTTGCTGCGGCCGGGCGGTAAGCGGATCTGATCGACTCGACACCTAATCCGAGGTGAACCCGACCTTCTTGTGCGTACCGTCGCAGAAGGGCTTGTTCTTGGAATGGCCGCAACGGCACAGCCAGGTCTTGGCGCCTTCCCAGGCCACGCGGCCGCTGGAGGCACGGATGCTGAGGTTGCCCTCCAGCATCAGGGGGCCGTCCTTGATCGGCTTGACCTTGAGTGGACCGCCCCGGGCGGCCAGCCCATCGCCCCGCTCCCCCACGGCCCCAGAGTCCTCGAAGCGGGCCGCAAGGTGGCCGTTGTCGCAGAAGGGCTTGTTCCTGGATTGCCCGCAGCGGCAAAGGGCGGCGCGGAACCCAAGGCCCGGCATGTCCTCCGGGGCGCCCTCGATCGCCAGCTCCCCGTGGAGGAAGAGCGGACCGTTGTAGCTCACGGTCAGGGTGTTGTCGCCGGGGGCCGACTCGGACGTGCCGGCCTTGTCCGTGTACGTGAGGGCACCGCTTGGGCAGCGCTCGCAGATCTCCCGCACCTCTGATCCTGTGGCCTGGTCCGGCACGCACCAGGGATCGCGCCCCGCGACGAAGAGCTCACCGGCAGCGCCGCCGCACTCGCCGATATGGATACACAGCCGCCCGTCCCAGTGGACGTCGATCTCGCTGCCTGGGTAGTCGAACACCTGCTTGTCACTCATACGCCGATCCTCGTTTGGGGTTGAGTTATCTCACTCGGGCGAGGAGATTGTCCCGCGGGACGCGGATTCAACCGCGCCCCCGGGGTCTGTTGGGGGCCTCGCCACTCGCCACTCGCCGCTTGTACTAAGGCAGATCGAACAACAGGACCTCCGCGTCGCCGACCGCCTCGACGCCTACCTCAGGCTCACCCTGGAGACGCGCCGCGTCCCCGGCCTTGAGCGCCTGACCCTTGACTCGCGCCTCCCCCCGGGCCACATGAATATAGGCCTGGCGGTCACCCTCCAGGCCGTGCGTCAGGGTCTCCCCCGGACGCAACAGGGTGGCGTAGAGGAGCGCGTCCTGGTAGGTGGCGATGGAGCCCGCGCGCCCGTCCGGAGAGGCCAGGAGCGCCAGGCGCGCGCGCCGCTCCTCGACGCCGAAATGGCGCTGGTCGTAGCGGGGGCTGACCCCCAGCCGATTGGGCATGAGCCAGATCTGGAGCAGGTGCACCGTCTCGGCGTCCGAGGCGTTGTACTCGCTGTGGCGCACCCCGGTTCCGGCGCTCATGTACTGCACGTCACCGGGCCGGATGACGGAGCCGTTGCCCATGCTGTCCTTGTGCTCCAGGGCGCCCTCCAGGACATAGGTCAGGATCTCCATGTCCTTGTGGCCGTGGGTGGGGAAGCCCCCGGACGGCGCGATCCAGTCCTCGTTGATCACCCGCAGATTGGACACCCCCATGTGACGCGGGTCGTAATAGTCCGCGAAGGAGAAGCTGTGGTAGCTCTCGAGCCAGTCGAAGCGCGCATGCCCACGCTCACCCGCCAGTCTCAGATTCATCATGGTCGTTCTCCCGAATGCGATTGCTTCGGGCTTTAACCTGGCGCCCTGCTCGGACAAGATCCAGGTCCGCGCCGCTGGAAACACCTTTGCGTCGGGTGCACGGATACAGCGCTCCCGCTGCGATCGGGAACTGCGTCAGGAGTGTGGTCCGGGGAGTCTGATCGGTAGGCCGCGCCGCCGTGGCGGCCCGGCCCAAAGGGAGCGGATCGGAGGTCAGGCTTGCGCCTCGATGAAGGCGCGCAGACCCTGCTCCTCGTCTTTCGTCAGCGAGGTTTGTATGACCTTGCCCTTGCCCCGGAATTGCTCGAGCTTCTCGAGCACCTTGTCCGCAGTGGCCTTCTTGACCAGGATGAAGATCGCCGAGCAGCCGGGCTTGAAGCTCTCCCCCAGATCCTTCATGAACTGGTCGTCGATCCCCAAGTCCGTGAAGCGACCCGACAGGGCCCCGGCCCCGGCCCCGACGGCGGCGCCCAATAAGGGGTTGAGGAAGATCATGCCGATCAGCATGCCCCAGAAGCCGCCGCCGACGGCCCCCATGGCGGTCAGGTTGGTGGCCTGATGGAGCTTGACCTTGCCCTGGTCGTCCTTGGTGACGACCACCACGTCCTCCATGTCGATCAGATACTCCTTCTGAAGCTTGGCCAGCGCTGCCCGCATCTCGAAGGCCAGTTGCTCCTCGGGGAACGAGATCACGACTAGGGTACTCATGGGAATCTCCTCAGTTTGGTTGGGGGAAACGGGTTGATCGGATTGCTGACCGAAAGTCGCTTGATCGCGCCTCGGGTCGAACATACTAGGAGGGCACCGGATACTCGTTTCGGGTATCGGCGAAGACGCGGCGGCACGGGGGCTGGTCCGTTCCCATGGTTAGCCCGAACACGCAGCGCCGGCCGCCGGGATAGCTAGCGGTGCCGTGGCCACCGCAGATCCCAGCGATTACCGAGGGCCGTCTTGCGAGGGGGATACCCAGGTCCGACCCTAGTCGGCCTCCACCTTCGCCAGGGCTTCGCGCAGGGCCCGGAGGATTAGGGCCCTGGCGGCCTTCTCGTCCAGCTCAGGCACCTCCCAGCCCATGATGCGACAGTATTTATTGACCAGATGGCTGACGTCGTCGTCCAGTTCGGCGCGGTAACGCGCCATCTCGATCTGCTCAATGCTCGCCATCGATGCCTCCTTGGGTCGGTGCTGGCCCCCGTGGGGCCTTCAGTAGGCCGTCGGATGAAACGATCGGAATTCCAAGGCCACCGAACCAGCGTCGGTGGGGATGCCCGCCAAACCGAAACCTCGGATCGCGGGCATCCGCTGAGAGCCGGCCGCTCGCTACTCGACCTTACCGGTGATCACGCGCACGTAGCGGGCGATGACGCCGTCGCCAGGGGCAAGATCCTTCAGCAACGCGGGATCCTCGACCTTGAGGGTAACGGTCTGATTCGGTCCCTGCACGGTGACCTGCGACTTGGCCTTGTCGACGGATAGGACCTTACCGTAAAGGGTCAGCTTGTCTACCATGGTCCCAGCCGGTTTGGCGCCGGGCTCCTTCTCCACCGTTTTTTCGGGCACGGCCCCCATGGCGCCGGAATCCCGGCCCTTCTCGATCTCCACCAGCACCGCCTCGGTCTCGCTGATGGTCACCTTGTCGCCGACCTTGATCGCCTTGATCCGCTCGATCTCCGGGGGGATCCGCAGGACCTCGAAGGTGCCGTTCTCGGTCTTCAGGGTCATGAGACGGGTCTCGGTGTTGATCACCACCACCTCACCGGACAGTTCGGACAGGGTGGCGGACCCCGCCACCGGGGTCATGGTGTCCTCGGCAAGGGCCGACTGGATTGAAGCGGCGCCGGTCAGGGTGAGGGCGGCGGCCAGGGCGAGCGAAAGGGGCTTTCGCATGGTTCTTCCTCTTTTGGTGTGAATTTAAGGGGGCAATCTCGGGGCCGGGGAAAGGTACGCTGCCTGTACTGTCTCCGCAAGCGCAAAGCCAGGTTACTGAAAATTAAGGGGCCGTTAAGCCGGTCGCAAATCCATTGACCCCATAGTAGGCGCAAGCGGCAAAGACTGCGGCAACGCCCTTACCGCCCCGATCAATCCGTCCCCAGATCACAGAGCAGCATTGAGCTATGAGCAACTCCAAACGATTCAACCCGTCGCGGATCCTGACCCAGCGCCGCACCCTGATCGCGGTCTCCGTCGCCCTGGCGTTGGCGGCAGGGGGCGTCGTCCTGGCCCAATCCCAGTCCGAGGCGGTGACCGCCCCCTCCGCCGCCGTCCTGCAGCCGGTGATACCGAGCTTCGCCGACGTGGCGGAACGGGTCTCCCCGGCGGTGGTGAACGTAACCGTGGTCTCCGAGCAGTCGCCCCGG
>JBGSUY010000275.1:0-10400 GCA_041753195.1 Chromatiaceae bacterium | reverse complement strand
CGATCTACCTCCGAGCTCACCGTCTGGCTCCGACGGCAGTTCGCGCAGGGCGACCGGCCGGTTCGGATCGAGAGCGAGCACGACTGGCTCACCGCCCAGGGCTTGCGGCTCTGGTTCGCCGAGCCGATGCGGGCCGAGTTTCCAGGCCGTGCCCATCTGTTCATCGCCCCCGAGGAGCCGCCCGCGCCAACCGCGCCAACCGCGGAGGATACGGCGCCATGAGACCGAGCAACGGACCGCGGCGAAACACCCGCCCTAGCCTCCGATCGCCGTCCCCGACCGGGATCGGGATCGGGATCGGGATCGGGATCGGGATCGGGACCAGGATCCTCGCCGCCTTGGCGCTGATTTTGACCCTGTCCCCCGCCTGGGCCCTCAAGGACGACGAAAAGCAACCCATGCGCATCGAGGCGGACCAGGTGGAGCTGGACGAGGCCAAGAGCACGAGCGTCTACGTGGGCGGGGTGCAGGTGAACCAGGGCAGCATGCGCCTAACCGCCGACCACGTGACCGTCTACCACCACGACGACCGGCGCGTGAAATATATTATCGCCCTGGGCCAGCCGGCGACCTATCGGCAGCTATTGGACGGGGAGCAGGGGGAGGTCCAGGCGTTCGCCAAGCGCATGGATTACGACGCCGTGAAGGACGAGCTGGTCCTGACCGAGGATGCCCTGCTGATTCAGGGGACGGACCGCCTGAGCAGCGAGCGCATCGTCTACGACCGCGCCCGGGAACGGATGCGCGCCGGGGGCACGGGCCGGGTGAAGATCACCATCACACCCGAGAGCGAGGGCCAGTCGAACAAGCAGGGCATCAGCGGCCCGACCACTCAGACGCCATCCCAGGGTCGACCTCCCGGTCTGGGCCAGGGCCGCCCATGAGCGCCCTGAGCGCGCGCTCGCTCAAGAAGAGCTACCGCAGCCGCCAGGTGCTCCAGGACGTCAGCGTGGAGGTGGACACTGGCGAGGTGGTGGGGCTCCTGGGCCCCAATGGCGCGGGCAAGACCACCTGCTTCTATCTCATCGTCGGCCTGATCCCGGCGGACCACGGGCGGATCGAGCTCAGAGGCCGTGACATCACCCTGCTGCCCATGCATGCCCGGGCCCGCGCCGGCTTGAGCTATCTGGCCCAGGAGCCCTCCGTGTTCCGAAAGCTGTCAGCGCGCGCCAATATCCTGGCGATCCTGGAGACCCGCCGTGACCTTAACCGGGTCCAAAAGCGGGAGCGCTGCGAGCGCCTGCTCGAAGAGCTTGGGATCGCCCACGTGGGCAACTCCCTGGCCTTGAGCCTCTCCGGCGGCGAGCGCCGGCGCCTGGAGATCGCCCGGGCCCTGGCGGTGGACCCGGTTGTGATGCTGCTCGACGAGCCCTTTGCGGGAGTTGACCCCATCGCCGTCGGCGACATCAAGGCAATCGTCTCCCACCTGCGGGACCGCAACATCGGCGTCCTCATCACCGATCACAACGTCCGCGAGACCCTGGACATCTGTGATCGCGGCTACATCATCAGCTCCGGCACCGTGATCGCCGCCGGAAGCCCCGCGGACCTGCTCTCCAACCAACAGGTACGCGATGTCTACCTGGGGGCGGACTTTGCGATGTGACTGCTGCACCCCTTGGGACCTGGTGCACCCCCACACCCGGTTGCGGTAGTCTACTGTTGCAATAGGCACCCTTATTGCAAGTTGACCGCGGCCCCAACCCAGCGCCTCGCCATCCATGAAGCAGTCCATTCAGCTTCGGCTCGGGCAACATCTGACCATGACGCCCCAGTTGCAGCAGGCGATCAAGCTGCTGCAACTCTCCACCGTCGACCTGCGCAGAGAGATCCAGGAGGCCCTCGACACCAATTACATGCTGGAGGAGACCGACGAGGCCGAACCCTTCCAGGGCGGCGAGGCGGCGGAGCCTGAGCAAGGTCCCGCGGAGAGCCCGGAGGTCTCCCTGATCCGTCAGGAGGAGAGCGTCGAGCGGGAGGTCCAGGGCGAGACCAACGAAATTCCCGACGAGCTCCCGGTGGACACCCGCTGGGATGACGTCTACGACAGCTATCTCCCCAGCTCCGGGGGGGGCGACGACGGCAGCGACTTCGACCCATTCGCCCAGCAGAGCCGCCCCGAGACCCTCCACGATCATCTGGCGTGGCAGCTCAACTTGAGCCGCTTGAGCCCCCGCGACGAGGCCATCGCCCAGGTCGTCATCGACTCCATCGATGCCGACGGCTATCTGCGCGCAGATCTCGAGGAGCTTCAGGCCGCCCTGGCGGGCGCCCTGGGCGGCTCGGACCCCACACCGGAGGAAATCGAGACCCTGGTGCACCGAGTCCAATCCCTGGACCCGCCGGGGGTGGGGGCCCGGAATCTGCGCGAATGTCTGCTGATCCAGCTGCGTCAGCTCCCGCTGAACCTCCCCGCCCGGGATGCCGCCCTAGCGGTCTGTGGCCGCGGCTTCGAGCACCTGCCCCGCAACGACGTGCCCGCCCTCATGCGTGGACTGAGCCTGAGCGAGGTGGAGATCCACACCGCTCTGGACTTGATCCGCGGGCTCAACCCCAGACCCGGCGCCTTGATCGCCCCGGCGCCCTCAGAATACGTGGTCCCCGACGTATTCGTGCGACGCAGCGAGGGTACCTGGCTGGTCGAGCTGAATTCCGAATCTACGCCTAAACTGAGGGTGAACGCCGACTACGCGCGCCTGATCCGGCGCGCCGACCAGAGCGCGGACAGCATCGCATTGAAAAGCCACCTCCAGGAGGCCCGTTGGTTCATCAAGAGCCTCGCGAGCCGCAACGACACCGTCCTGCGGGTGGCGTCCAAGATCGTGGAGCTGCAGCAAGGCTTCCTGGAGCACGGCGAGGAGGCGATGAAACCGCTCATCCTGCGCGACGTGGCCGACGCCCTGGAGCTCCACGAATCCACCGTCTCGCGGGTCACCACTCAGAAGTACATGCACACGCCCCGCGGCACCTTCGAGTTCAAGTATTTCTTCTCGTCCCACGTGAACACCGCGTCTGGGGGCGAGTGCTCGTCAACGGCAATCCGTGCCCTGATCCGCAAGCTGATCGCCGGGGAGTCCACGCGGCACCCCTTGAGCGACAGCAAGATCGCCGACGAGCTTGCGGATCAGGGCATCAATGTCGCGCGACGCACCGTCGCCAAGTACCGCGAGGCCATGGGCCTCCCACCCTCGAACGAGCGCAAACGCCTGGCCTGAGAGGTCCTCTCGGGGTCAGGCCGTTTGAATCAACAGGAGCAGACTATGCAAATCAACCTGACGGGTCACCACGTCGATGTCACCGACGCGCTGAAGGGCTATGTAGACAACAAATTTGAGCGCCTCGCCCGACACTTCGACCACGTCATCAATGCCCACGTCATCCTGAGCGTCGAGAAGCTCGCCCAGAAGGCGGAGGCGACCCTGCACATCAATGGCGCCAAGGTCTTCGCGGATTCGGTCCATGAGGACATGTACGCTGCCATCGACGCACTCATCGACAAGCTCGACCGCCAGGTCCTGCGCTTCAAGGAAAAGAAGAGCAGCCACCGGGTTAGCGGCGGCAAGTCCACAGAGGCCGAGTGAGCGATCACCGGCCCTGACAGTGCCTGCGCGCCTGGCCTCCAGGACACCTCGAACGGAAAAGTCGGCCGTTCGAGGTGTTTTTCGTTGAGAGCAGCGCCAAACCGAGGTAGTGTTCGCGCCACAAGCCTGCCGCAAGCCTGCGGCAGAAATGCGACACCAATGACTGCCGCCAGCCTCGGGGCCCGATGCAAGGCCCACGCTGCGGCGTTTCGGGGCCCGGATCGAGTGCCGCCCGCCCCCCAGGAGTCCCAGCCGATGTTCCGGCCAGATTTCATCACCGAGACCCGCATTACCTGTGGCGTCGCGTTGAGCAGCAAGAAACGCCTCTTGGAGGCACTGGCCCGATTGCTTGCGAGCGAGCACCCCGGGCTCAATCCTGATACGGTCTTCGAGCGACTGCTGGAGCGCGAGCGCCTCGGCAGCACCGGCCTCGGCCATGGCATTGCGCTGCCCCACGCCCGGGTCAAGGAGGTGAAAGAGGCCCTTGGCGCCTTCGTCTCCACCGCAAAGGGGGTCGACTACGACGCCATGGACGGCGAGCCCGTGGATCTGGCCTTCGCCCTGCTGGTGCCGGAGAGCGCTACCGAGGAGCACCTGCAGCTACTCGCCCAGCTCGCGGGCCTGTTCAGCGATCCGCGGGTGCGTAGGCGCCTGCGTGACGCGGAGTCCGCCGACGCGATCCTGCAGGTCTTTGTCGCCCCCTGAATCGCCCCCTGAGGGCCCATTCGTGCCAGCATCATGCCTGACAGCCTCCAGTCCCTGATCCGGCATACAGGCCCCAGGTCCAGGCTGCACTGGCTCACCCCCCAGCCAAAAGAGCCGCGGCCTTTGCGGGGTCAGGACCCAGCGCTCGCCAAGCAGTCCCTGATCGGCTCCCTGAACTGTATCCATCCCAATCGACTCCAGGTCATAGGCCATGCGGAGCTCAACTATCTCGCCGGACTGGGTGCGACCGCCTGCGCCGAGACGATCGCAAAGCTCTTCGCCGAGCGCCCCGCGGCGGTGATCTTCGCCGACGGCATCGCACCCGATGAGGCCTTTCGTGGCCACGCCGAGCGCACCGGCACACCGCTCCTCGGAACCCCCGTGTCGGACGAGGAGCTAATCAACCACTTGCGCTACTACCTGACCCATGCCCTGGCGGAGTGTACGACCATCCACGGGGTCTTCATCGAGGTACTGGGCATGGGGGTGCTTCTGGTCGGGGACCCGGCGGTGGGCAAGAGTGAGCTGGCCCTCGACCTGATCAGCCGCGGGCACCGGCTGATCGCGGACGACGCGCCCCAGTTCGCGCGGGTCGCGCCGGAGCAGATCGAGGGCCGCTGCCCCGAGCCCCTGCGGGATTTCCTGGAGGTCAGGGGACTGGGAATCTTGAACATCCGGGCCATGTTCGGGGAGGGGTCCGTGGCGCGGCGTAAGACGCTCAACCTGATCATCGACCTGAGGCCCCTGGATCAGTCGGCCCTGGACCATATCGACCGCCTCAACGGCAGCCTATCCGCCACCAATATCCTGGGGGTCACGGTGCCCCGCTTCACCATGCCGGTGGCGCCCGGGCGCAACCTGGCAATCCTGGTGGAAGCTGCGGTGCGCCACCAGATACTTCGGATTCGAGGCTATGACGCCGGGGCGGACTTCATCGATCGGCAGGCGCGCGCCATCGCCAACGATCGGCCAGATCCCCCCGGGCCGGCGCACTGAGGAGGGGTTGGCGACCGCCTGCAATCCGCCGCTCGCGCCCCGCGGCCTCCGATCGACCCAACCGCCCCAACCATGAAGCTCGTCATCGTCAGCGGTCTCTCGGGCTCAGGTAAGAGCGTCGCCCTTCACACTTTGGAGGACGTGGGCTATTACAGCATCGACAATCTGCCGCTCTTCCTGCTGAAGGACCTCGCACTGGGGCTCAACGAGGACCTCGACACGGCCTTTCAGCACACGGCTGTCGGGGTCGACGCCCGCACCGAGGGGGCCGAGCTCCAGAACCTCCCCGACCTGATCCGGGCCGCCCAGGGTCGGGGCGTGGAGTGTCAAGTGGTCTTCCTGGACGCCCAGACCGATACCCTGATCCGCCGCTTCAGCGAGACCCGCCGCCGCCATCCCCTGACGCGCGGTGAGCGCCCCCTGGCGGAGGCCATCGAGCTGGAGCGCCAGTTGCTGGAGCCGGTCCGGCGGGTGGCCGATACCCGCATCGACACCACCCTCACCAATGTCCACGAGCTACGCGACCTTGTGCGGGCGCGCCTGCTGGGAGATGCGTCCCCGAAGACCTCGATCCTGCTCCAGTCCTTCGGATTCAAGCGCGGGATACCGCGCGACGTGGATTTCCTGTTCGACGTGCGTTGTCTGCCCAACCCCCATTGGCGGCCCGAGCTCAAGCCCCTGACCGGCCTCGATCGCCAGGTAATCGAGTTCCTGGAGGCCAGCACCGAGGTGCATCGAATGCGCGAGGACATCGCCACCTTCTTCGACCGTTGGATCCCCCAGTTCCAGTCCGACGGGCGCAGCTATCTCACGATCGCCGTCGGCTGTACCGGCGGCCAGCACCGCTCGGTCTACATGACCGATGCCTTGGGCCGGCATTTCGAGGAGGCCGGACACCGCGTCATGATCCGCCATCGGGAGCTGTCATGAGCGTCGGAATCCTGCTGATCACCCACGGGGCGCTGGGCAGCGAGCTCCTGCGCATCGCGAGCGGGATCTTCGGCACCTGTCCGGCCCGGGCCGACGCCTTGGGCGTCGAGAACGACGCCCCCTGCGACCCCTTGCTCGAGGACGCCGAACAGCGCGCCGCGCGCCTCGACGAAGGAGACGGGGTCCTGGTGCTGACCGACCTCTATGGCTCCACCCCCGCCAATCTGGCGGTGGCCCTGCGCGACCGGCGGGACCGCGTCCGGGTCTTGGCAGGGGTCAACCTGCCCATGCTGGTGCGTGCCCTGAGCTATACGGCGCTCGATCTGGACCAACTAGTGGAAAAAGCCCTCATGGGGGGACGCGACGGTGTCCTGCTCTGCTGCGCTCGCACCGGCGAGGCCTGAGGCACCATGGCCCGCCGCGAGATCGAGATCGTCAACCATCTGGGGCTCCACGCCCGGGCCGCGGCCAAGTTGGTGAACTGCGCCACCGGCTTTGTGAGCCGCATCGAGCTGGAGCGCAACGGTCAGCGGGTCAACGGCAAGAGCATCATGGGGGTGATGATGCTGGCGGCCAGCCGGGGCAGCCGCATCGTGGTCGATGCCAGCGGTGAGGACGAGGAGGCCGCCCTGGCCGCCCTCGAGACCCTGATCGGCAACCGCTTCGGGGAGCAGGAGTGACCATCGCCTTCCAAGGGATCGGGGTAGCGGCGGCCCGCTCGGTCGCCATCGGTCCGGCCTTTATCACGGGTCACGGCCTGCGCACGGCCACCCAGGCGACGATCGAGCACGACCAGATCGGGGCCGAGTTGGATCGCCTGAACCAGGCCGTCGCGGCGGCGCGGCGGGCCCTCAAGGCGGTGCGCGAGCAGATCCCGCCCTCCACCCCGGTCAATATCGCCGAGTTCATCGACACCCACCTGTTGATGCTCGAGGACGTCGCCCTGGTGGACGAGGTCCGCAGGATCATTCGCGATCAGCTCTGCAACGCCGAGTGGGCGCTCCAGACCCAGCGGGACATCCTGGTGCGGATCTTCGACCAGATGGACGACCCCTACCTGCGGACTCGACGTGACGACGTGGAGCACGTGGTCCATCAGATCCAGGCCTTCCTCCAAGGCGCGGCGCCGCACTTCGTGACCACCGCCGATCTGGAAGGGGTGGTGGTGGTGGCCCGGGACCTGATGCCGGCGGACGCCATCGTGCTGCGCCACCGGGGGGCCGTCGCCTTCGTCACCGAGTACGGCGGACCTATGTCGCATACGGCGATCCTGGCCCGCAGCCTGGGGATACCGGCCGTGGTGGGGGCCCACAACGTCACCCGCTATCTGCGCCAGGGGGAAACCCTGGTGGTGGATGGGGAGTCGGGGACCGTTCTGGCGGACGCCGACGAGGCGAGCCTGGCCTACTACCAGGGTCGGCGTACCGCCATCGAGGTGCGGCGTGCACGACTGCGCAACCTGGTGGACCGGCCAGCGGTCACCCGAGACGGGGTGGCCATCGAGCTCCTCGCCAACCTGGAGCTGCCCGAGGATGCGCAGATCGCCCAGGCCAACGGGGCCGTCGGGGTCGGGCTCTACCGCACCGAGTTCCTGTATATGAACCGGGAGGACCTGCCGGACGAGGAGGAGCACCTCGCGAATTACGCCGAGATCCTCCGGGGGGTGGGCGGCATGTCGGTGACCATCCGCACCCTGGACCTGGGAGTCGACAAGCGGCTCGACAGCGCCGGCGGCAGCGGCCCCGGGGTGTGCAACCCGGCCCTGGGGCTGCGTGCAATTCGCCTGTGCCTCAAGGAACCGGAGCTGTTCCGCCCCCAGCTGCGCGCCATCCTGCGCGCCTCGGCCCTGGGGCCGGTGCGGCTCATGATCCCCATGGTCACCAATGTGCAGGAGGTGGAGTCGGTGCTCGGCCTCATCGCCGAGCTCAAGGTGGATCTGGCCGCGGAGGGGCTCGCCTACGATCCGGCGATCCCGGTGGGCGCCATGGTGGAGGTCCCGGCGGCGGCCCTGGCCGCCCGCGCCCTAGCCCGGCGCATGGACTTTTTGTCCATCGGGACCAATGACCTGGTCCAGTACACCCTCGCGATCGATCGCCTGGATGATGCGGTCAACTATCTCTTCGACCCGACCCACCCGGCCATTCTGCGGCTGGTGCGCATGACCATCGAGGCGGGCCGCGCACTCGATACCCCAGTGGCCATGTGCGGGGAGATGGCGGGGGATCCGCGCTTCACCCGACTCCTGCTCGGGATCGGCCTGCGCCAGTTCAGCATGCAGCCCGACGCCCTGCTGGATATCAAGGAGATCGTGCTGGACTCCGACACCCGGGAGCTCCAGTGGCACACGGCGCGCCTGTTCGCCCGCCTCGACGTGGCGGAGCCTAGTCAGCTATTGGACGCCCTCAACCAGATGAGCACCTGATCCGCGGCCCCCGGGGGGGCGCCCGCGCCCAATCGCCCAGCCCGTCACCACGCCAGACACGGCTCTAGGCGCCCCGATCGCAGTCCCCGCAGACGCCATAGATCACGAGGGAATGGTCTTCGATGCGGAAACCCTTGTCGACGGCGATGGCCTGCTGGCGCTCCTCGATCAGGGCATCCACGAACTCCACCACGCGCCCACACTTGATGCAGATGAGGTGATCGTGGTGGGTGCCGCTGTTGAGCTCGAAGACCGACTGCCCACCCTCGAAATGACGGCGACAGACCAGCCCAGCGCCCTCGAACTGGGTCAGCACCCGGTAGACGGTGGCCAGCCCGATGTCCTCGCCGCTGCTCAGGAGCTCCTTGTAAACGTCCTCCGCGCTCAGGTGGCGCCGCTCGCTGCGCTCAAGCGCCGCCAGGATCTTCTCCCGCGGCCGCGTGACCTTGAGCCCCGCCTCTTTGATCTGTTGATTGTCCAAGGTTCGCCTCCCACCCCCTCGACCCGACGCCCGCTGCCAGGGGTCGATTGAGGCAGGGCCGCGTCATCGAAAGCCAGGCCATGCAGGCTGCCGGCTGCTGTATTATGGCCGGATTTCCCCGACCCCTGCCCCGAAACGATGCGTAGGCCCAACCGATTCCCTGCACTCCTTGTGATCCCTCTCACCGCGGCCTCCCTGATGGCGGGTTGCGCGGGGGAGGAAAAGCCGGATGAGTACCAGAGGTCCGCCCTGGAGCGCCTGCCCTTCGTCTACAAGATGACGGTGCAACAGGGCAATATTCTCACCGAGGAGTTGGTGGACCAGCTGCAGCTCGGGATGACCAAGCGCCAGGTGCGGTATCTGCTTGGAACTCCCCTGCTCACCGACTTCTTCCACACCGACCGCTGGGACTACACCTACACGATTCGCCGGGGCCACCAGGAGATGCAGATCAAGACCCTGACCCTGCACTTCGAAGAAGATGCCCTGGTGCGGATCGAGGGGGACCTGCGTCCGGATCCCAACCGGGCCGCCGCCCGAGAGCCCGAGGAGATCGTGGTCACGGTACCCGACTACAAGGAGCGCAAGGGCTTGATCCGTCGCGGTCTGGAGGTCATCGGGCTGGAGACGGCGGATTGAGTGGGTGTAAATGGGTGCCGAAAGACGCGCCGAGCGCGCACCTTGTTCTTCCTCGCCCTCTGGGAGATGGCCGGGGTGAGGACCCCGCTAAAGATACCGCGCCCTGATGGACACCTTCCTCGAGCTCGGTGGCGAGGTCCAGATCGGTTCCACTGGCGACGGCGTGTGTCGCCTCCCCAAGCCCGACGGCATTCACCGCGGGCGCCAACGATAATGCCGCCCCCGACGCGGCCCGGCTCGAAGACCCGCTCAGCGATACCGTCGACCGAGAAAGAGCCGCAGCAGCTCGGGGTGGACCTCCGCCAGCTCGCGTCGCAGCGCGATCCTGTCGTCGCCCCTGATCAGCCGCCGGAGCAGGCGGTAGGCGGCACCCCGCTCGTCGGCAGGCGCCGTCTCGGGGGGGAGGGCGACGGCCATCCCGGGCTCGCTGAGCAAGACCCAGGCGGGAAAGTCCTCGGTCTCCAAGGCAGGTTCCAGATCGCCGAAGGCGCCCCAGAGGTCGGCCAGCTGCCGATCGGGGAAGGTCGCCGTGGCGAAGGCACCCTCGGCCTCGAGGGGGTGGTCCCAGCACAGCCCCATCCAATCCCGCCGCGCCCCTAGGGGGTCCCGCAGGCGCCAGCAGGCCTCCCCATGGGCGAGCACCAGC